>CAZBFW010000823.1:0-2249 GCA_964491135.1 uncultured Phycisphaeraceae bacterium
AGATAATGAGCGGTGACTGGAGTTCAGACGTGTGCTCTTCCGATCTAGCGATGCCAGAATGTTGTCACTCTTCTCGTCCAGCAGCGTGTCGTCGGTCAGCGTGCCGGGCGTGACGACCCGCAGAATCTCCCGCTGCACCACGCCCTTGGCGAGCTTGGGGTCCTCCACCTGCTCGGAGATCGCCACGCGGTAGCCGGCCGCCACCAGCTTGTGCAGGTAGCTGTCCAGGGCGTGGTATGGAATGCCGGCCAGCGGAACGGCGTTTTCTCCCTTGGACCGGGCGGTGAGCACGATGCCGAGCACCCGGCTGACGGTCCTGGCGTCTTCGTAGAACGTCTCGTAGAAGTCGCCCATGCGGAACAGCAGAAGGGCATCGCCGGCCTGCCGCTTCTGCTCAAGGTATTGGCGCATCGCCGGTGTGGCGTCGTTCCAGCGGTCGGGCGGCGGGGATGAGCCGGTTGCCTCGGGCACGGGGATTCGGTCCTCCCATCCTCTTCCCAGACGCGTCGGCCGTCAGGGCCGGTTCGATTCCTCGATCAGACGATCCAGCGTGGCGGCGGCGGCCCCGGAGTCCAGTGCCGCCCGGGCGCGGTCCACACCATCGCTCAGGTCCGAGGCCACGCCGGCGACCACCAGGGCCGCGGCGGCGTTGAGTGCCGCATGATCACGACGGGGACCGGACTCGCCGTTCAGAATCGCCCGAACGGCCTCCGCGCTTGCCGCGGGCGAGTCCACCAGCAGCATCGATCGAGCCGCCTGCGCCAGCCCCACGTTCTCCGGGCGCACGCGGAACGTGCGGACCGCCCCGTTCTTCCATTCGCTGACCTGCGTCTCGCCGGTGATGGTCATGTCGCACAACCCGTCCAGCCCGTGGACCACCCACGCGTGAACCGCCCCCAGCTCGCCGAGCACCCTCGCCAGCGATTCCGTCTGGTCGGGCCGGGGCACGCCCATCACCTGTCGGCGGGCGCCGGCCGGATTGGTCAGCGGCCCCAGCACGTTGAACACGGTTCGGATGCCCATGGCCAGTCGCACGGGCGCCGCGTATTTCATGGCCGGATGCAGCTTGCGAGCATACAAAAAGCCGATGCCCACCCGATCGAGGCATCGTTCGACGGTCGGCACGTCGGCTTCAATGTTTACACCCAACGCGGCCATCACTTCGGCACTGCCGCAGACGCGCGTGTTGGTGCGGTTGCCGTGCTTGGCCACCACCGCCCCGGCCGCCGCCGCGATGAGGGCGGCCGTGGTGGAGACGTTGAACGTGCTGATGCCGTCGCCGCCCGTGCCACACGTGTCGATGCAGTCCCGGTTGCAGCGCACCGGCGTGCAGACTTCGCGCATGGCCTGGGCCGCACCGACGATCTCGTCGACGGTCTCCCCCTTGGTCGCCAGGGCGGCCAGAAAAGCCCCGATCATGGATTCCGGCACCTGGCCGGTCATGATGAACTCGAAGGCCCGGCGGGAATCCGCCCGGGACAGGTCACAGCCGGCCACAAGTTGTTCCAGAATGCCTCGCATGATCCTCGCCCGTTGACCGGGATGACGCGACACCGGTACCGTACGGCTGCGCAGGGCGAAAACTATACCCGATTCCAGCCCCGGGCGTGAGGGGTGGTACGCCGTGTCCGCGGAAAGGCGGCTTCTGTGAAGCGAAATGTTGCCGGAGGTTAACGACACGATTGTGGCCGTCGCGTCGCCGCCCGGCCATGCGGCGCGGGGGATCGTTCGCCTGAGCGGTCCGGAGGCCCTGATCATCGGGGACCGAGTGTTCCGTGCCGACGACGACCGGCCTCTTTCCGAGCAGCGCGGGTTCCGCCGGCGGGAAGGACGCCTGTGCGTGGGCGACGATCTGTTTGTTCCGGCTGAAGCCTGGATCTTCCGCGCTCCGCGGAGCTATACGGGGCAGGACTGCCTGGAACTGCACACGATCGGATCGCCGGCCCTGCTGGCGATTGTCGTGGAGGCCGCCCGGGCCGCCGGGGCCCGGCCGGCCCGACCGGGCGAGTTCACGGCGCGGGCATTTCTGTCCGGCACGATGGACCTCGCGCGGGCGGAGGCGGTCGCGGCAACGATTCACGCCCGCAGCAATACGCAGCTTCGAGCGGCCCGGCGAATGGGCGAGGGGGCGCTGGCCAGGCAGGTGCATGCGTGGCGGCAGCGACTGGCCGAGCTGACGGCGCTGGTGGAGGCCGACATCGACTTCGCGGAGGAGCCGATCGAGTTCATCACGCTGGACCGTCTGGAGA
>CAZBFW010000824.1:0-2249 GCA_964491135.1 uncultured Phycisphaeraceae bacterium
ATTACCTGCACGCCCGCGGCGTGGCGGTCTTCTCCAAGCCCGTCTCCATCATGCGGCTGCTCGACCGGCTGAGCGGCACGGTGACCCTGCGCATCGGCGGGATCCCCATGCCCGACACCGTGGTCACCGAAAACATCGAACACGCGGCCGGCGCCGTCGTGCGGTTTGGAAAGGCCGTTCTCAAGCCCCTGTACACCTCCAAGGCCCGGGGAATGGAAGTCGTGGAGGACGGGCCCGACCTGCGTGACCGCATCGAGGCCTTCCGATCGGCGGGCAACAGCATCCTCTACGTGCAGCGGCTCATGTCCCTGCCCGGCCAGGACATGGGCGTCGTTTTCCTGGGCGGTCAGTACGTAGCCAGCTACGCGCGCGTGGCCGGCAAGCTCGCCTGGAACACCACGACCGCCTCGGGAGGCCGATACCGCCCGTGCGAGCCGTCGGACGCCGTGATTGACCTGGCCTATCGCGCCCAAGCCCTGTTTGATCTCGACTTCACCTGTGTCGATGTGGGAGAAACGCCGGACGGGCCGATGATATTTGAGGTATCGGCCTTTGGCGGGTTCCGGGGGCTGAAGGAGGCGACGGGCATCGATGCGGCCGAACGATACGCGGACCACGTGCTTCGGACCCTGGACCCTGACAGGTGAATGACAAGACGTGGCGGCGGCACGGACGGCACCGGACCCGTGCACGGGGCAGGCCCTGCCCCACGCGCCCGCCTACGCCAGAATCACGCCCATCTTCTCCAGGGCCTCCTGCTCGCTCGCTGCAAACGTGAAGATCTTGTGGAGGGACGTCAGCTTGAACAGCTTCTGAAGGTCCTTATTGAGTCCGCTGATGACCAAAATGCCCTTGGCCTTCTCCACGTGCTGCCGCAAAACCAGCAACACGGAGAGAGCCGCGGAAGAAAGGTGTGTCACCTTGGACATGTCCAACAGGAGCTTCCGCCGATCCTGCTTCTCCACCAGCACGTTCAATTCCTGGCCCACCTTCTCAATGACCTGTGCGTCCACCAGGACACTGTCCTGAAACGTCACCACCGTCACGTCCTTGAGGCTCTGTACCAGCAATCGCGCATTCTGCGTCATGAGAAATCCTCCGGGCAACGGATTCGATCAGGTCTCAGCATACCGTGCATTCGGGTGCGGGTCGAGATGGCCCGGCGCCGCAGGACCCCAGGGCCGCTCACCCGCACGAGCGCCGGCGCAGCAAGCGGCCCCCACCCGTCCGGGGTTGGGGGCCGAATCCGATTCCTGTCAGCAGACAAACCCCCTGGCGGGGTCAGCCGCGGTCCTTCGGTGCGTGCTGCCGGGCAAGTTCCGCAATCGCGTCAAACGCCTGGGGGTCGTGGATCGCCAACTCGCTCATCATCTTGCGATTCAGCACGACCCGGGCCGTCTTCAAACCGCAGATGAAACGGCTGTACTGAATGGACCGGGTCTGGCACGCGGCGGTCAGACGTGTCACCCACAGGGCCCGGAACTGGCGCTTTCGCGCCCGCCGATCCCGGTACGCGTAGACCCCGGCTCGCGTCACCGCCTCTTTCGCCGTGCGGTACAACCGGCTCCGCCCGCCACGATACCCTCGGGCCTCGCGAAACAGACGCACCTTCCTGCGATGTCGGGCTGCACCGACTGTCGTACGTGGCATGGTTCTTCTACTCCTGACGGCCCGCACGCCGGTCCGTCCGGCGGGGGCACCAAGGCCCGAACGTCAATGACTTACCGCTTTCAACCGGGGGATGATCTTCTTGGCCAACACCGGCGTCACCAACACCGGCTTCCGCAGACGCCGGACCCGATCGCCGCTCTTGCCGCTCATCAAATGACTGGCAAAGGACGGCTTGTACCGGACCTTGCCCCGGGCCGTCACCTTCACCCGCTTGGCCAGTCCCTTGTGCGATTTCATCTTGGGCATACACGCCACCTCACGTCCTAAACAGGTCAAAGACCGGGTATTCTAAGCTGACCCGGCCGACTCTGCAACCCCCGCGCCGCGGCTGGAAATGACGCTTCCACGCCCCCGGCCCTGCTCCTCCAGCCAACGGTGCTGAGCCTCGATCTGCCCGCAGAACACCGGCTCCTCCATCCACTCCACCCGGAGGTGCCGGTCCAGGCATGCCGACAGGTCCTGCCCCTCCCCCCGACACTCCAGAAACGCCGCCCGGTCAAACAGCACGACGAAGTAGCCGTTCCTGCCAAACAACGACGTCACCCGCGGACTATGCCCGAGGATGACCGCCTCCTGCC
>CAZBFW010000825.1:0-2246 GCA_964491135.1 uncultured Phycisphaeraceae bacterium
CTTCAGGAGAAGATCGACACGATTGACCGGGCCGGTCGGGAGCTGGTGCGGCTGGACGCGGAGCAGATTTCGCGGTTGAACACGGTGGAACGGCTCAGCCTGCTGGAGCAGAAGATCATCCGCTCCACGCGAGAGCTGATGCACTTTGACAACTTCGCGATCCGCGTGCTGGACCGCAAGACGAACCGGCTGGAACTGGTGCTCTCCGCGGGAATGCCCCTGGAGGCGCAGAACATCGACGTCTACGCAGAGCCCGAGGCCAACGGGATCAGCGGGTACGTGGCGTCTCGCGGGCGCAGCTATATCTGCCCGGACGTGCAGAAGGACCCGCGGTATCTGGCGGGCATCTCCAACGCGCGCTCCTCGCTGACGGTGCCCCTGCGGCTGCATGACCAGGTGGTCGGCATCTTCAACGTGGAAAGCGACAAGCCCGCGGCGTTCGGCGAGGATGACCGGCAGTTCGCCGAGATCTTCGCCCGGCACGTGGCGGTCGCGCTGCACATTCTGAAGCTGCTGGACACGGAACGCCACCACACCACGGGCAAGCTGGCCAGTGACGTGATGGGAGAGATCACCGGGCCGGTGAACGACATTCTGACCGAGGCGGCCAACCTCATCGAGGATTACATCGGTCACGACGAACTGCGGAAGCGGCTGGGCCGGATCAGCGATAACGCGGTCCGCATCCGGGAGTCGATCAAGCAGGTGGTTTCGCCGCCCCGGGGAATCGTGGGCATGGGCGCGGGCCAGCTTCGAACTTCCGACCCGATCCTGTCGGGCCGGACCATTCTGGTGGTGGACGACGAAGAGGTGATCCGCGACACGGTGCGCGACGTGCTCGCCAGCCAGGGTTGCCGCGTGTCGGTGGCGGAGGATGGAGCGGCTGCCATCGCGATGCTGCAGGAACGCCGGTTTGACCTCGTTCTCAGCGACATCAAGATGCCCAACGCCAGCGGCTACGAGGTGTTCGCCGCCGCCAAGGATGCGGACCCGCAGTGCCGGGTCATCCTGATGACCGGCTTCGGATACGACCCGAACCATTCGATCGTCCGGGCCCGGCAGGAGGGCCTCTCGGCCGTGCTGTTCAAGCCTTTCAAAGTCGACCAGCTCCTGGCAGAGCTCCGCAACGCGCTGCCGGCGCCGAAGGGGTAACACTCGCCCGCCGACGGCCGCGGCCGCGTGAAACCCGATCCGGATGCGGGTCCGTCATCACCGTGTTTCGCAGGGCAGCGTGATCATGGATGGTGCGATCCTCAAGAGCATGGAACGCTGGCGCGACGCCCTGGCCCGGGCATGGAGCGGGCAGGAACCCCATCCAGACGCAGAAACCCTCCCCTCCGCGGTTCAACGGACGGTCGAGCGGTTCCTCTTTCAGCGCATGTGCGAAGATCGAGGCCTCGAACCGTCGGAGTGGCTGGGAGCCGAACTCCGATCGGAACACCGGCTCGACGACTCCGTACGCGCACTGGAGGACGCGGAGCCGGCACACGCATTCTCCCGCTTGCCGCCGGAGACGCTGGGTCGGGCGTACGAGCACTTCCTCGATCGGCCGCTTCGGGGTGACGGCGGCGAAGGTCCCAAGCCCGGGAGAACCGCACGCAAAGCCGCAGGCGTCTACTATACGCCCGAAGTGCTGGTTGATCATATCGTCCGCCACACGATCGGTCCGCTCCGGCTGAGCCCCGCGCTGCGCATTCTGGACCCCGCGTGCGGCGGAGGGTTCTTCCTGCTGGCCGCATACCGGCTTCTGCTCAACACAGATCCGGATCGCCAACGGCCGCCCGTGCCGGATCGGATTGAAGTCCTTCGCCGTCACATCCACGGAGTCGACATTGACCCGCGGGCGGTTGAGGTGACCCGCCGCAGCCTGCTGCTGGAAGCGCTGGACGGCGGCGCCGCCGGGCGGCCATCGGCCTTGCTGCAGCGTGAAGCAGGCGCGATTCTGGCTCGCAACATCCGCTGCGGCAACGCAATCGTCGGGCCGGACTTCCATGCGGATTCCTCAGCGGTCAATGCCGTTGACTGGCCGGCTGCGTTCCCGGATGCGTTTCAGTACGACCCGCCGGGCTTCGACGCCGTGGTGGGGAATCCGCCGTGGGGGCAGAAAGGCATCCTCAGGGACGGCGCCATCTGGGCGTACCTGCGAAGGCGGTACCGGTCGCTGGCCGGCATCGCGGATGTGTTTCGGCCTTTCGTCGAGCGGGCGGTGACGCTGGTCCGGCCGGGCGGGGCCTGGGGTATGGTGC
>CAZBFW010000826.1:0-2243 GCA_964491135.1 uncultured Phycisphaeraceae bacterium
CGAGCTTGGCATGTCCTTGCGGACGACGCCGCGGTAGGTCGGCCGACGGTTCTCGGATCGTGTCCCGGGGTTGTTGGGGACCTCGCGGGTCCCCCGCACGCGGAGGCTCACCGGACGGAGCATCGCATCATGGACACTCGTCGAGTCGCCCTTGCCTGCCTGCTCGCCCTGGCCGCCCTGCCGGGTGGCGGTTGCCGGGAGCGTGCGCGCAGCCCGCTCGAGCTGCCGGATCACGCTCGGGCCGGCGTAAAGGTCCGCGACGTCCGTGTCTTGATCGTGGAAGCCGCCGGCGAGTTTCAAATCCGCATCAACGGGCCCTACGAAATCCGCAGCCCCTCCACCGGCGTCCTGGCCGAGGGCGAGAACCTGCCCTGGACCAAGGTCTCCCGAACCACCGGCGACTTTGCGATCGGCGATCGCCGCTGGACCACCGCGGTCATAGAGATCGCGCCTCGCGGCAACACCGCCATTCACGTCTCTCGGCTGCAGGGTGGTGTCTGGAGCGGCCCGCTGGCCTATCCGGGTGTGATCCGGTGCCTCAGGCGATCCTCCACCACGATGGACGTTCTGAACCTGGTGGACATCGAGCAGTATGTCGCGGGCGTGATTGCCTGTGAGTTGTATGCCTCCTTCCACCCGGAAGCGTATCGGGCCCAGGCGGTCGCGGCCCGCACGTATGCCCTCTACCAGATGGCCAAGCAGGCCAAGGCCGACTACGACGTCAAGGCCACGCAGGCGTCCCAGGTCTATGGCGGCATCCCGACCGGGCCGGCGGGCCGGAAGGCGTACGAAGCGGTGAATCACACGCGTGGGATCGTCTGCACGTGGTCCTCACCGACCGGAGAGCGTATTTTCTGCACGTACTACTCGGCGGCGTGCGGCGGACGGACGCAGGCGGCCTCCCACGTTTTCAACATGAAGGATATCCCGCCGCTGGCCGGCGGCGTTCTCTGCGAGTATTGCCGGGAGGCCGAGGGCAAGAGCCAGGCGTATCGCTGGCCCGCCACATCCATCGAGAAGGCCGAGCTGACACGCCGGCTGGCCGCTCGATACGGCAACGTGCGATCCATCGGGGCCATCGACCGAGTCGAGGTCGCCAGCCAGACGGAGGGGGGGCGCCTCGCGAATCTCCGCGTCATCGGGCGGGGCGGTCGCCAGGTCACGCTGAAAGCCGAGGAGTTCCGGCTCGCCGTCGGCACAAGGGCCATGCGCAGCACGAACTGCACCATCGTCAACGCGCCGGGCAAGGTCGAGTTTACCAACGGCAAGGGCAGCGGCCACGCGGTGGGCCTGTGCCAATGGGGCATGGAGGGTCAGGCCAAGCTGGGGCGAAAGGCGGGCCAGATCCTGCGCTTCTACTATCCCGGCTGCCACCTGACCCGGGCGTACTAGACCTTCCCAACCCTCCCGGGAGCCCCTTCCTCGTCATGGATCTCCCCCCCGCCCCAGCGGTGGCAAAGTCGGAATTCCTCTCAATTTCTCTGGAAAATACTCTGGCAAACTGCCGGACAAGTGGCGAGAATCGTCAGCCGGCAAGGCCTGCGAGGTGCCCGGCCTCCGGGACCCACCCAGGTCAAATCTGCAAAAGGAGTATGCGCCATGGCCAAGAAGAAAAGGAAAGCAGCGAAGAAGAAAGCCGCGAAGAAGAAAGGAGCAAAGAAGAAGGCTCCGAAAAAGGCCAAGAAGGCCAAGAAAGCCAAGAAGGCCAAAAAGGCCAAGAAGGCCAAAGCGAAGGCGAAGCCCAAGAAGGCCAAGAAGAAACGCAAGCCGAATCCGGCCTTCATGCGTCCGCTCACTCCGTCGCCGGAGCTGGCGGAAGTTGTCGGCAAGGCGCCCCTGCCGCGTGCCGGGGTCGTACAGAAGCTCTGGGCCTACATCCGCAAGAACGGACTGCAGGACCAGACCAACCGCCGGATGATCAACGCCGACGACAAGCTCAAGGCCGTCTTCAAGGGCAAGTCGCAGGTCAGCATGTTCGAGATGAACAAGCTGGTCGCCGCGCACCTCACCTGAGGCAACGATGCGCGGCGCGCACAACGGGCAGACGCGTTGGCGGACTACCTTGTCCGCTGACGCGTCTGCCCGTTTGTCGACGCAAACGACACGCGGTGCGGCCGGCAACCGCGGTCAATCAGAAGAACCCACCGAACAGCCAGATCAACGTGTTCCCCACGCAGCTTCCGTTAATGAGTGTGCCGGTCATGGTCAGGGCCACCAGTAACGCCTTCTTCTTCATGGCTTGT
>CAZBFW010000827.1:0-2240 GCA_964491135.1 uncultured Phycisphaeraceae bacterium
CGACGGCAACGGCGGCCTGTGCCCGATGTTCGCGCCGTATGACAACGACGAGTGCTTCCAGGACGGCGACGCCGGGCTCATCATGCCCGAGCCGTTTACCATCCAGGGCGGCGTGGAGGTGCCCTGTCCGATGAGCGCCGGCACCCCGCTGGGCCTGGTCTGCCAGCCCGGCATCTGGGGCGGCAACATCGACATCATCGTGATCAACAACATGCCCGTGGATGGCTTCGTCAACGTTCTGTTCGACTGGAGCCAGGATGGTGTCTGGGGTGGTGTCTTGTCGTGCCCGGACGGCAGCCTCACGCCCGAACACGTGCTGGTGGACTTCCCCGTGCCGGTCGGATTCAGCGGACCTCTCTCCGCGTTGTTGCCTCCGTCCTTCCTGATCGGTCCCAATCCCGGCTTCGTCTGGGCCCGGTTCTCGATCACCGAGCGACCGGTCGGTACGGTGAACGAGTGGGACGGTTCCGGCATCTTTGAGGACGGTGAAACCGAAGACTACCTGCTGCTCCTCGAGGAGGATCACGAGCCGCGGTTCGACTTCGGCGACGCGCCGGAGGAAGCGCTTGCGTACTCCACCGGGGTGGTCGGCATGTTCCCGACGTGCATGAACGTCGGCCCGATCGGCAGCTACATCCAGCATGCCCTCGGCACGGCTCGCTTCGGGAACCTCACCGCATTGTGTTGGGATCCTGAGATCGACGGCAACGGCGGCCTGTGCCCGATGTTCGGACCCTATGACAACGACGAGTGCTTCCGGGACGGCGACGCCGGGCTCATCATACCCGAGCCGTTCACCATCCAGGGCGGTGTGGAGGTGCCCTGCCCGATGAGCGCCGGCACCCCGCTGGGCCTGACCTGCCAGCCCGGGATCTGGGGCGGCAACATCGACATCGACGTGATCAACAACATGCCGAATCAGCTCCAGGCCTACGTGAACGTCCTGGTGGATTGGAATCAGGATGGCGTGTGGGGTGGCATGTCAACGTGCCCGGACGGCACGGTCACGCCGGAACACGTCCTGGTGGACTTCCCCGTCCCGGCGGGATACGCCGGACCTCTCTCCGGGCTGCTGCCTCCGTCCTTCCTGATCGGTCCCAACCCCGGATTCGTCTGGGCGCGGTTCTCCATCACGGAGCGACCGGTCGGAGCGGCCACGATCTGGGATGGCTCCGGCATCTTCGAGGACGGTGAAACCGAAGACTACCTGTTGCTGGTCGAGGAAGACACCACCCCACCGGAGATCGAGGGGCCGTGGCTGAGCTGGAAGACACACGGTTCGGTGCTGGGCCCGTTGCCCATCCCGATCCCGCAGGGCGTCCAGCCCAGCAACCGGCACATTATCGAGCCGCGCCAGGGATCGGTCACCGACCTGACGTTCACGTTCAGTGAGCCGATCAATCCCGCGACGTTTGATCCCACGAAGGTGCGGGTCTGCGGCTTGAACAGCATCCCGGGCAACCCGGTTACCGTGACCCTCTCGGCCGGACCGAACGGGCCGGACACGGAGGCCCGGCTGCGGTTCCTGGATCTGCAGATTCCCAACGGCCAGTTGAACAACTCGCCGGGTGACTGCTACGTGGCCATCGTGTCCAATACGGTAACGGACGTGGCGGGCAATCCACTTAACCCCGCGACGGACCGAATCTACTTCGCCGCTTCGTTCGGCAATGTGATGTACACGGGCGTTCTGAACCAGTGGAAGAAGGTCAACGCGACGGACCGCACGCAGATCGTGACCAACATCACCCCGACCCCGACGGCGGCCCAGGCGGTTGCGAACGACATCTGGATCCAGGGCATCCAGGCCGGACGCATCAACGCGACCGACGTGACCCAGTGCGTACTGAGTTTCTCGGCCACCGACCTGGACAACACCGTGTTGCCCAGTTGCCCCTAGCGTTGGGGCGTACGCCTACTCGCTACAACAGGGGTGCCGGCCCGGCCGGCACCCCATCTTTTTTTGCGCGCCCCAACATCCCAATGAGCGTTCCCCTGGGATCCTGACGATCCAAACTGCGTCAGGAGGGCGAAAACCTCCACAAATGCTTGAATCGGCCAGCCCAAACCGGATATTATGAATGTAACCGCGGTGCGCGGCGTGTGCACCGCGACACTTCTTTGCTGCGGATGGGTTTCTCAGGAGGACTGGACATGAAAGCAATTCTATTGACGGCAGCTTGCGCGGTATTGGCTGTGAGTATGGCGGCGCAGGGAGGGGACGTGGCGTTTCGCCTCGT
>CAZBFW010000828.1:0-2234 GCA_964491135.1 uncultured Phycisphaeraceae bacterium
GGCGGATGGCGACCAGATCCTCCATGGCCGCCTCCGGGTCAAACTGCTGCCATTCCTCCACCTTGTTGATCATCCGCATGAGGCGGCCGCGGAGCAGCTCGACCGGCAGGATGTACGGCTTCTGACGCTCGGGCAGGCGTGTGGTTTCCAGCAGGATGCGGCCCATGCCCGGCACGGGCCAGAGCAGGGCCAGCGCAGCCGGACCGGCGGTCCGCTTGCTGCAAACCAGTTGCCCCTTGCGGTACTCGATCTCCGCGCGAAGCGGAACGTTGTCGCTGCCCACCAGGTAGGCACCGCCCAAATCGACCGAGTCGGCGGGTTTCCCCCCGGAGTAGACGGAAAAACACAGCATTGAAGGTCCTTACGAGCTACGAATGAAACCTATGAGTCAGGCGATTGTTATGGATGTATCCGGGTGTATCGACACGATGCCGTATGGATCGTATGACGGAAGGACCTTCGCCTGTTTCCGATCGATCGATTTTTCTCCGCCTTCCCACTGCCGTCTTTCGCAACCTCGCGAAGGACAAAGCCATTATGGGGTGATCCGCATGGTCCGTCGAGGCCGGCGGGAGTCGGAATTTGTGCGTGGCCCCGCGATCGCCGTAGTGCGGTGTGGCGCATGAGGTTGGGCTTCGCGACGCGGACGGGAGCGCGGGCGGGACGGCCAACACCGTGCGCGAGACACCTGCACCGCCCCCGGCCACAACCCGTTCGGCGGGTCTCAGGATCCGGGCGCGGGGCCGGTAATCGGAACAGGCTGGGTGGGTTGAGGCTCCGTCAGGGACCGGCTCATGCCGTCGGCCTCTGTGCGGGCGACGATCGCCTCCGTCCTCTCGCGGTCGCGAACGGCCACAAACTCCCCAAGGACAAGAACTTGCTGTGTGCCGTGCCAGCCCAGCAGGATGCTGAACTTCTGATAGCGCGTGCTGATCCGGAACCGCCCGCGGATGCGGTCCGGGCCGTCGCGCCAGACGGCGGTAATGCCCCGGATGGACGCGAAGCGGACGTGCTCGTTTTTGTCACTGGCCCGGCCGCGCAGGGTCCGTCGGGTGGCGGGATAGTTGCGGGCGCGGTCGGCGGGAATGCCGTCCAGGACCAGGGAGACCTCCAGCGTGCGGCCAGCGTCGGAGTCCAGCCAGTTGGCGACATGGTCACGCAGGCCGATCCGGACCTGGTCGGTCTCGTCGATCCAGAAGTAGCCCTCCCGAGCGGACTTCTCGTGGACGAGCGGGCCTTCCGGCTCTATCTGCCGGTACTCGAGCGTCAGCAAATGCAGCCGGGCAGCGCTGCAACCCACCAGGCCAGGCAGAATAAGGCCCAACAAGAGGCCGCACGGGCGGCCCGGCCGAAACGCGGCACGTCGCTTCATGTCGGGCCCCACCGCCTTCACGGAAGCGGAAACTGCTTGCAAAGCTCCAGCACCTCCGCGCGAACCTTTTCGATCGTCTTGTCGTCGCCGCCCGACCGAAGCACCCGGTCAAACCAGCCTGCAATGACCTTCATCTCCGCGGCACCCATGCCACGCGTGGTCAGCGCCGGCGTTCCGATGCGCAACCCGCTGGTCTCCACCGGCTTGCGCTCGTCGAACGGAATCATGTTCTTGTTGGTGATGATGGACGCCCGCTCCAGCCAGCCTTCGGCGTCTTTGCCGGTGACGTCGGGATAGTTCGGCCGCAGGTCCACCAGCATGAGGTGGTTGTCCGTGCCGCCGGAGACCAGCCGGTTGCCCAGCGAGGTCAACGCGGCGCCGAGGGCCTGCGCGTTGTCCAGGATGCGCTGCTGGTAGATCTTGAATTCCGGCTTGAGCGCCTCTCCGAACGCAACCGCCTTGGCCGTGATGATGTGCATCAACGGCCCGCCCTGCGTGCCGGGGAAGATGCGGGAATCGATCTTCTTCGCCCAATCGCCCTTGCACATGATGATGCCGCCCCGCGGGCCGCGCAGCGTCTTGTGGGTGGTGGACGTCACAAACTCGGCCGAGGGCACCGGACTGGGGTGCAGCCCGACGGCCACCATCCCCGCAATATGCGCGATGTCGGCCATGTGGACCGCCCCCACGTCGTGGGCGATCTCCGTAAAGGTGTCGAAATCAATGATGCGGGGGTACGCCGAGGCCCCGGAGATGACCAGCTTGGGTTTGTGCTCGCGGGCCAGCGCGCGGATGGCGGCGTAGTCGAACTGCTCCGTGGTCCGGTCCACGCCGTAGGCCACGATGTTGTACAGCAGCCCGC
>CAZBFW010000829.1:0-2232 GCA_964491135.1 uncultured Phycisphaeraceae bacterium
CGTCGCCGCACTCCCAGATCAGGTTCTCTCGGTTCGGAGACGTGATGACCTCCTCGATCTCCTCCCGCAACTTGCCGGCCAGCCGGTCCGGATCGGCCAGCAGCTTCTGCGTGTACGTCTTCGGCGGCCCGCCGGCCATGTCCGCCCGCCGGGCGTCCAACGTGCCGGCCAACGACCCCAGCACGTCACACCAGGCCGGGCCGAAGCACGTGTCCGCGTTTGTGTGGCAGGCCGGACCCGTCTGCTCGACCACAAACAGCAGCGTGTCCCGGTCGCAGTCCCACCGTGCCCGCAGCAGCTTCTGCGCGTGGCCGGAGGTGTCGCCCTTTCGCCAGAGCTGCTGACGCGAGCGTGAGTAGTACCAGCCGCGTCCCTCGCGCAAGGCCGCCCGCAGGGACTCGGCGTTGCTGTAGGCCAGCATCAGCACGTCGCGTGTGGCCGCACTTTGCACGACGGTGGGCACCAGTCCGTCGGCGGCGAATCGCACCTGGGCCACGAAGGCGTCGACCAGATCCAGCGAGCCCTCGTAGATGGCCCGGCCGATCTGCGAGTTCATCCCCAGCTCTTCCAGGGCGTGGATGTCGTCTGCGTTGCGGATGCCGCCGGCCACGGTGATGGGCCGGTCCGTGACCTCGCGGAGTCGCCGGGCCGTCTCCACGTCCGGGCCGGCCAGGCAGCCTTCCACCTGCACCTGGGTGAACAGAAAACCCCCGCAGAATGGCGACGTCTCGCGCACCACGTCCAGCACGGATCGGCCTGTCCCCTGCGTCCAGCCGTGGTCGACCACTTCCTGCCCGCGTGCGTCGACCGCCACGATCAGCCACTGCGGCGGGAATTGTTTCAGAAACTCCGGTCTGGCCGCGGTGCCGAGAACCACCTGTTCCGCACCGGCCTTGATCCAGTCGCGGACCTGTTCCGCCGTGCGGATGCCGCCGCCCACCCGGCACGGTGCGACCCGACAGCAGGCGGCCACCACGTCGCGGTTGTTGCCCAGGCCGCGGGCCGCGTCAAGGTCCACAACGGCAACCGGGCCATAGCGGGCGAACTCCGCCGCCAGGTCCGCCGGCTGACGCGGCGAAGTGAGCAGATGATCGCGCCCCTGCCGGAGCTGCACCGCCCGCCCGCCGGAGATGTCGATACTCGGAATGATCATCCCAATCTCACTTCAATCCCGCGCCCGCGAAGCACTTCCTTCAGCCGGCTCGACGTCCACGAGCCGTCATGGAAGATCGACGCGGCCAGTGCCGCGGAGCAGCCGGTCTTCTGGAACACCTGGACGAAATCCTCCGCCCCGCCGGCGCCGCCGGACGCGATCACCGGCACCGTCACCGCCCGGCACACCGCATCCGTGATTCCGATGGAAAAGCCCTCCCGCTGCCCGTCGGTGTCGATGGCGTTCAGCAGAATCTCACCCGCGCCCAGGTCAACCGCCTGCTGCGCCCAGGCCAGGGCCGGTCGGTCGGTCAGCTTCCGCCCGCCGTGCGTCGTCACGTACCACGTTGCACCGCGGCTGCACGTGTCAATCGAAAGCACCACGCATTGCGCTCCGAACTCCTCGGACAACTCACGAAGCAACTCGGGCCGCTGCACCGCGGCCGTGTTCACGCCGACCTTGTCCGCCCCTGCCCGAAGGATGTCCCGTGCATCCGCGACGGATCGAATGCCGCCTCCGATCGTGAACGGCACGAACACGACCTCCGACAGCCGGCGGATGAGGTCGATCAGCAGTGGCCGGGCCTCGATCGACGCGGTCACGTCCAGAAAGCACAGCTCGTCCGCCCCGCCCTCCACGTGCCGGCGGGCCAGGTCCAGCGGATCGCCCATGGGGCGCAGGTTCTGGAACTGCACGCCCTTGACGACGTTGCCGTCCTTCACGTCCAGGCACGGGATGATCCGACGCGTCAGCATTGCACGAAGTTCCGCAGCATGATCAGGCCCACCGGGCCGCTCTTTTCCGGGTGGAACTGCGTGGCCGCCAGCGAGCCGTCCGCGACGATGGCCGGAAACGTGTCATCGTCCTGCCGCACCTCGGCCACCGTCACGCCCGCATCCGCCGGCGCGGCCGCGAAGCTGTTGGCAAAGTAGCAGTGCACCGTGTCCGGCAATCCGCGAGTGATCGCGTGGGCCCTTTGAAACACCAGTCGGTTCCAGCCCATGTGCGGCACGACCTTCGTTTGCAGCCGCCGCACGCTGCCGAGCAGCAGCCCAAGTCCCGGCACGCCCGGCGCCTCC
>CAZBFW010000830.1:0-2230 GCA_964491135.1 uncultured Phycisphaeraceae bacterium
TCTGGGTCCAGGCGGTGCGGGCCGGCCTGCGAGTGGTGGAGCTTCCGATCCGGCTGATTTACAAAGACCCCATGCGGCGGTTCGGCGGCGGGCTGGACGACCCGGAGTACCGGTACCGCCATTACCTGGACGTCTTCCATCGGGCGATGGCTGCCGGCGCGGTGGCGCGTGCCGGGGCCGCCCCGGTCTGTGAGCCATGTTGAACTTCGACCGGCTGGCCACACCGGCCGGACATGGAAGCACTCTCGTGGAGCCGGGCCCGGACGCTATGGCCCAGGCCCTTCTCGCCAATCGGACACACCTGGATGGCTTGAGCCTCACGCTGGGCGGCGTGGACCTTCGGTCGTACCGGCAGCGTGTTCGGCGTGAGCTGGCCGGCGGGACGACGGGGCCGGTCGTCGGCATCGGGCATCAGCCGGAGTTCATCCACCCGGGAGTCTGGGCCAAAAACGTGGTTGCCCACCGGCTGGCCACGGCCGTCGGCGGCGAGGTGATCCACCTTGTCGTGGACAGCGACGCGCCGCGCGATGCAATGCTGCACGTCCCCGTGGTTTGCGAGGGTGGTTTGGACCTTCGATCGGTGCGCGTCACCGACGTCCCGGCCGGCACGTCGTATGAGGACTATCCGGCCCTGCACCCTGCGGCCTTGGGTCGGCTGCAGGACGAGCTTGCGTCGGCCACGGGTGTGCGGTTCGGCAAATCGCTGCTGCCCCGCTTTTTTGAAGGTGTTCTCGGGTCGCGGCGACCAACGGGCTGGGTTGATCAGGCCGTCGCGGGACGCAAGGCAATTGAGCAATCGTTCGGAGTGGCTGTTTGCGACCACCGCGTGAGTCGCGTCTGGCTGGGCCCGCTCCTGGCGGAAGTCATCTGCAACGCGCATCGGTTCGCCGCCTGTTACAACTGGGCGCTGGCAGACTACCGTCGGCGCTATCGGGTTCGCAGTCCGCAGCGGCCGATCCCGGATCTGATCGTGGACGGCCCGCGCTGCGAGCTGCCGGTGTGGGTGCAGGAGGCGTCCGGGCGCCGGCAGCGGGCGTTCGTGGAGCGGTGCGGCAATACGGTACGGCTGTTTGCAGGCGAGCAGGAGCTGGCGAGCTGGTCGGCGGAGCGGATGCAGTGTTGGCAGCGCATACACGACAGCCTGGAGGACCTCAAGGGCTGGCGGTTCCGCCCCAGGGCACTGACGCTTACCCTCTGGGCCCGCCTCTGTGCATGCGACCTGTTCATCCACGGCATCGGCGGGGCGAAGTACGACCGGATCACGGATCGGCTCATCGAAATCTACTTCGGCGTGACGCCCCCGGCGATGGCCTGCGTATCGGCGACGTTGTGGCTGGATCTGCCCCATGACGAAGTAACCGCCGAGGACGTCCGGGCAGCCCAGCAGCGGTTGCGGAGCGTTCGCTACAACCCCCAGCGGCATCTGCCGTACGAGGGGGAACTGGCCCGGCTGGCCGACGCGCGGGCCGATGCCGTCGAACGGGTCTCCCATTTCCAACGCGTCGACGGCTCGAACGGCCCGGCCCGACGGCAACTTTTCGAGACGATTCGGGATGTCTCGGCCCGGATGCTCGAATGTCGGCCGGAGGTCCTGCGAGGCCTTGAGAACGAAGTGGGCCGGCTCCGGCGTGGCCGGCACGAGACGGAGATTGCCCAACGGCGGAACTATTTCTTCGGCCTGTACCGGCCGGACGAGCTTCAAGAGCTGCTGGACCGGCTTCCCGCCGTTCAGGCGTTTCGGATATAGTGCGGCCCTGGCGACGGAGGGGCCGGGCGTGACGAGGTCCGGCCGGCGCCGGTGCAATCGCGGCTGCGACAACCGAAGGGAGTCGAGTTTCCATGCCTGAGGAGCGATCGGAACCAACCATCGAGGTGGATAGCGACTGGAAGGCGGAGGCCGCCCGGGAGAAGCAGAAGCTGATCGAGGCCGAGAAGAAGACCGCCGGCAGCGGTGGACGAACCGATCCGGCCTTTGTCGAACTGCTGAACCTGCTGGCCATGCAGGCCCAGCTTGCGTTGGGCGGCTATGAGGGGCCGGACGGGCGGGCCATGCCTCCGGATCTGGCCGCCGCCCGAGCCCACGTGTCGCTGTTGGAGGCGCTTCAGCGGAAGACGGAGGGCAACCTCAGCGAAGAGGAACGCCGGGGTCTGAACGACCTGCTGCACAACCTGCGAATGCACTACGTGCAGTTGGCGCAGTCCATGGGGGCGGCGGGGCCGAGTCGGCCGG
>CAZBFW010000831.1:0-2225 GCA_964491135.1 uncultured Phycisphaeraceae bacterium
GCCGGCTGCGTGGTGCTCAGTTTCCCGAGCGCGGTGGCCGTCCAGGCCGCGTCGAAGTTCGCCGGGACCTCGATCGATGAATCGCATCCGGACTTCGCGGACGCCATCGGCGAGCTGGCAAACATGGTGGCGGGCAATGCGAAGAAAGAGTTTCACGGCATGAACGTGAGCATTTCGCTGCCCAGCGTGATCATCGGCAAGGAGCACATGGTCTCCACGTCCCGCTCGGCGCCACGGATCGTGATTCCCTGCGAGACGGATCTGGGATCGATGTACGTGGAAGTGGGCATGTCGGTGGAGAAGCCGGCGGCGGCCACGGCGGCTGCCGCGGCAGGAGCCTCAGCATGAAGATTCTACTGGTAGACGACTCGCGGACCATCCGCAACATCCAGAAGAACGTCCTCGCCGAGATCGGGTATTCCGATGTCGTGGAGGCGGGTGACGGCATGGAGGCTCTTTCGCGGATCGCGGCGGAGAAGCCCGACCTGATGCTGGTCGACTGGAACATGCCCAACATGGACGGCATCACTCTGGTCCGCAAGGTTCGCGAATCCGACAAGACCACGCCCATCATCATGTGCACCACCGAGGCGGAGAAGTCCCGCGTGGTCGAGGCCATCAAGGCGGGCGTGAACAACTACGTGGTGAAGCCGTTCACGGGCGAGACCCTGTCGGAGAAGATCAACCAGACGCTCTCCAAGGTCACAGCCAAGGCTTGATGGACGGCCTCGCCCCGAGGGGCCGGCCGACATGACGCGGACGCAGGTCCAATCCCCGTTCCAGGCACAGGTCTCGGCGGACCACCTCCAGGCCAGCATCACGCTGCGCAAAGACGCGGACCGCTCCGCCGTCACGCCCGGCGACGTTGTGGCCGCTCTGGAAGCGGCGAAGGTCGCCGTGGACGACAAGGTGGCCGCCCGCATCCAGGAATACATCCGGAATGTCGTGGCCGGCCGCAACGCCTACGACACCGTGGTCCTGGCGGAGGGATACGCGCCGACCGAGGGCCGTGACGGCGTCTTTGAATGGGCCGAAGGTCTGTGCCCGGAACAGGAACCGGACCCTGCCGAGGAAGAGGGGCACCACTCCTATTACAACGTCTCCAGCTTCGTGGTGGTCCATGCCGGCGACGTGATCGGCACCGTCTCGCCGCCCGTGCCGGGCAAACCGGGCCTGGACGTGCATCATAACGCGCTGAATCCAACGAAGGCCCCTCGCGAGGTCGTTCTGAAGGAAAACGTGGACCTGGGAAGAGATCAGCGCACCGTGCTGGCCCGCGTGGCCGGGCAGGTGGTCTTCCAGAACCTGGAGCTGCGGGTCGTCGACGTGCTGGATGTGGCGGGCAACGTCGATTTTTCCGTGGGGAACATTGACTCACCCAGCGCCGTGAACGTGCGCGGCAATATCCAGGATCTTTTCAAGGTTCGAACGAAGAAGACTCTCACGGTCGGCGGTGCCATCGAGGCGGCGGAGGTGGAGGCCGAGGGAAACGTGGAGGTTCGCGGCGGCATTCTGAACCGCACCAAGGGCTATGTCCGTTCCAACGCGCAGGTCAAGGCCAAGTTCTGCACCGAGGCGACCATCCAGGCCCAGGGCGACATCATCATCGGCAAGGAGGCTCTCAACAGCAAGCTGCGCACCGAGGCCAAGATCCTCATCACGAACGGAGCGATGATCGGGGGCACCGCCTATGCCCGTTCCGGGCTGTCCGCCAAGGTCCTGGGCAGCGATGCCGGCGTGCCCACGGACATCGGGGTCGGCGTCCCGGAAGAGACGCTTCGGGAGCTCAACGAAGCGGATGAGGAGAACGCGCGCCGCCGCCAGGGCGTGGACAAGATCCGTGAACTCATCGGGCCGCTCCTCGCGCAGCCGAAGCTGCTTACCCAGGCGCAGAAGGAACGGGCGACGGAGATCATGTTCCAGGCGAGCCAGATCGAAGACGCCATCCGCAAAACCGACGAGCGCATCCGCCAGAGCGTAGCCCAGATTTCCGTCGCGCCGTCCGCGGAGGAGGCGACGCCCGACGAGGCCGGCCCGCACGTGACGGTCACGTCACGGATCTGTCAGGGCGTCAGCATCCGCATCGATGACCGGGTCACCTCGTTCGTGAAGGAAATGAAGGGCCCCGTCCGCATCTGCAAGCGCAAGATCAAGAACCACACCGTGATCGCCGCCGTCAACACCCTCTCCGGAAGCGTCACCGAGCTGAACAGCCGGCGCGTCGA
>CAZBFW010000832.1:0-2219 GCA_964491135.1 uncultured Phycisphaeraceae bacterium
CACTCTTTCCCTACACGACGCTTTCCGATCTGGCAATGGCATCCACCTTCAAGCAGGGGAATCGCTCGCGCATCATCACCAACGATGCCGGCGTCAGCCGGCGATTCTCATCGACTTCCAGGTCCCTGGCAGGCACAACACTCTGCAGATTGATCTTTCTTCCGAACCGCTTCTCCAGTCGAAATGACAGCTCGAGGATCTCGATCGATTCTCCTCCCAAATCGCCGAGGAATCGCATCGGCGGCGTCACCTCTTCCAACTCCAACGCCAGGACATCGGCGATCATGGGCCGGATCTCCTCCAGAACGTCCGCGTACGTCATCATGAAAAGCCTCCTGTTATCGTTCGGCCGGGCGCCGCGTCGAAGAGCGAAGTGTCGATGCGGTCGGCCATTTCGTCGTAGTGTTCCTCCACAAGGCGCTCGTAGACGGCCGTCACCATCGGGTGCGCGTGGCCGAGTTGTCGCTGCACGAAAAGCAGATTGCCGCCGGTGTATCGGTAAGCGAGATATCCGTAGGTATGACGCAACAACTGCACACTGGCCCGCGCTCCCAGGCCAGCCTCTGTGAGAATGCGTTTGACTCGCCGATACAGCCCCGTTCGTTCGTACGGCTGCCGTCGCTCGCTGTAGAGAAGCGGGCGGTCCGGGTCATACGGGTCCGCATCGTCCGGAAGAAACGTCGGGCGCGCACTCTCGACGAAGCGAACCACCAGGTCACTCACGCGTTGCGGGATGTGAATCGTCCGAGCCTCTTCGCCCGGGCCACGAACACGGAACACCGGCTCGCGCTGACCGATGATCGTGTCCCCGACGGCCAAGCGGCAGAACTCCGACGTCCGCAGCCCGGAGAAGACGAGAGACTCGATGATGAACTCGTCGAGTTGTGCCGAGGCAAGCCGCCGGCCGGTTTCCCGGGCGGCCACCCCGCGCACGAAGCCGAGCAGGTCGTCCAACTCCTCCTCGGCGAGGAACATCTCGCGCGTAATCTCCCACGGTGGGCGCTTCATGCAACATCTCCAATCGTTCTTGAGGCTATCTTACGCATCAAAAATGATCTGTCAAGATGCCTTTTGGCAGAAAACCAGGGGGGCGGGTGGCGCGCGAAGTGTCAGGACCCACCAGGCAGGCCGCGACGGGCGGAACGAACGATCCGCGCGGTCGGCGTGATTCAGCCGGGACGGAACACACTTTTGGGCACTGGCGGTCGTGAGACATTCCAGTTACGACCTCGAAAAGGCGAAAGAATGTAGCCACAGCCTCAAAGAGGCGGAAGGGTTGTAGCCAGGGGCGTCAGCCCCTGGATGGCGGCGTCCACCACAAAACGAGCCCCAACGGGGCGAAACTCCGCGCCTCAATCTTACGTGTGTCGTTCGTCGAACGACGGCGAACAATGCCGCCCTTTCAGGGCTGTATCGATATGCGACGCTGCGTACCAGGGGCTCGCGCCCCTGGCTACACCCTTGCGTCCCTTCGGGACTGGAAGCAAATCAGAGGCTCGCGTTCCTGGCTACAGCCCTGCGCTCCTTCGGAGCTGTCCCTGACATGTTGGATGGCATTCGTCTGCCGCGGTGCCCCATGGACCGCAGACGCACCTCGAAGAGGTACAAGGGAATAGCCAGGGGCGTGAGCCCCTGGAAACAGATGCCCCTTGATGATTCAAGCCCCATCGGGGCGGAACTCGGCGCGTCAATCCCACATGTATCGGTCGTCGAACGATAGTCCATGACGCTGGAGGAACGCCACGTATTCCTCCTCAAACGTACGCGTGCGATGATGTTCCTCCTGACGCCGGATGTACTCGGCCACGACCTCGACATTCGAGTGACTCACGGCAAACGCAGCGTACCCGGACTGCCACGCGAAGTTTCCGTGCATTGGTTCCGATTCGTGCAGCCAGCGCGTGGAGTTTGCCTTCATATCCCGAACGACGTTTGCGACCGAAACGTCCCGCGCCATTTCAACCAGCAGGTGGACATGATTGGCCGTTCCGCCTCGCTCGATCAATGGAACTTTGAGATTCCGCGCGATGCCACCAAGGTATGCGTACAGACTTTCCCGGATGGCCTCTGTGATCAGCGCCGCCCGGCCCTTGGTGCTGAACACGATGTGGCAGGCGAGGCGAGCGAAAGATTGCGGCATCGGCGGATCTCCGCGGCGAATGGGGTGCCGCCCTTTCAGGGCTGTATCGATATGCGCGGAAGCGTACCAGGGGCTCGCG
>CAZBFW010000833.1:0-2218 GCA_964491135.1 uncultured Phycisphaeraceae bacterium
ACACCCTATCCTACACTCTTTCCCTACACGACGCTCTTCCGATCTGCCCACGCGCTGACCGGATTCGAGCGGCGGGCCCTCGATGTGAGACAGCCGCAGGCATCGGTCCTCGCGGACGCCGATGGCGAAGGCGGTCTTGATCGTCTGCCAGCCGTCGGAACCCCGACAGGTCAACACAACCTTGGTGGCATTGTCCACGGCCTCGCGCAGAATCTGGTCGCGGCGTACGTCCTCGGCGGTCAGCAGGTCAGACATCGTGCTTGCTCCTCTGCGTCGCCGACGGGAAGCCCAGGGCCTCGGACAGGCGACGTCGTTGAATCGGATCACTTTCCCCCAGCGCGAACTCCATCCCCAGGATGATGCGGTCCTGCCCGTCCAGCGGCGTTTTGCTGCGGACCACCGCCGCCAGGCTGAACTCCCGCGCGTCGTGCTCCAGGTGAAACGCCACCTGCACGCTCTGGCCGACTTCCAGACGATCGGCCGCCTCGCGTTCGATCCGGCACGCCACGCCGCCCATGCCCACGTTGAACAGGGCGCCCGTCTCGGTTGCGTCGGTCCCGGCCGCGGTGACGCGTACGGAGCAGGACGGCCGGGTCTTCACGCGGCAGAAACGGCGTCTCTCCATCGCGTACAAGGTGTCCGGCCGGGCGAACTCCATGCGGACGGGTGAATCGGTGTCGATCACCCCCATCACGTTGGTGGCGAAGACGTAGCGGTCTTGTCCGAGGTGCAGGGTCGCCTCGCAGCACATGGAAACCAGCGTGGCCGGGGGCGTCACGCCGTCCGGCAGCGCGATGCACAGGGATTCCGGGGCCGCGGCCACGATGGTCCCGGACCACGCGGCGGCCTCGTCCGACCCCTGGGGGCAGAGCGCCACGCGGGCATGGCCGCGCACCGCGAGCTCCAGCAGGCGCGCGGTCTGGCGCGCATCGAGCGGCTGGGCGAATCGCTCGGGTCGGATCCGGGTGGTGTGCATGGCTCAAACCTTTCTGGCGCGGAGGAGTCGGCGTTGCTCCACCGCGACGAATCGTTGAATCAGGTTCAGCTGGGCCGACGTATGGGCCGGATCGCAGGCAACGAACCGTACGCCCACCAGGGTGGCGCCGCTTTCGGCCACGCGGCGATGATTGCGCACCTCGACCGGCAGAACACACTCCTGGTCCAGGTCGGGCAGCCGGAAACAGGCGTAGAACAACTCGCCCAGGAAGAACGACTTGCGGCATTGGCGACTCACCAGCAGGCACAGCCCGCCCACGGAGATGTTGGTCAGCCGTCCCTCGAACAGCTCGGCGTCCAAGGGGCATACCGTGACATCTCCGGGCGCGGTGGTGTGCAGGTCGGCCACGATGTCGCGTGCGGCCAGCGAGACGCGGAAATCGGACCGACGTTGCTGCTCCGTGATCTGGTCGGGCAACTGGAGGGCCATGCCCCGGACCCGGAGTTCTTCGTTCAGCGTCACGAGCAGCAGTGGGCGGCTCACCTGGGTGCGGAACGCCCAGCGAACGCCGTCGTACAGGAAATGGATCATCACGGGCTGTCGTTGCCGCAACACGGTCCCACTCCCGACAAACTGGGCTTCGTCGGTGATCAGGTGATGGGACTCGATGGCCAACAATCGCATATGGGCCGTCAGACGCCCCTCGTCACCCTCGCAGTGGAGCTCTGCGGACGTGTTTCGCGCGCACGCTGATTCCAGCATCCTTCGTACCGCTTTGGCTCCGGCGGCGACGAGGTTGGCCATGAATGCAGCCTCCTTGCGCACCGTGGCACGGCGCAGAGTAAATCCCCTGTAGTTGTTCGGAAGCCGGAACGGGCGACTTGACGAGGTGTTGCCCGTCCGGCCGATAACTGCAGAAAAACGACGACGGGTTATGGGGCGTCCGTGTGGAGGGCGGCCGCCACGTCCTCCGCACGCGGACGATAGGCGCCGGTCATGGTGACCAGCACGCCGGGCAGCGACCAGAGCAATTGCAGGAGGCGGGTGGCCATGGCGAAGCAGAGGATCTGGGAGACGGTCACGCCATCGCCGGCCAGAAACTCCTTGTAGTAGGCCTCCACCGTGCCAATGCCCTGAAACGTGATGGGCACGCAGGCCACCACGTTCGCCCCGCCCAGGTACGCGTAGTAATCCCCGGCCCGCGAGAGGTCCCAGGGCATGCGCAACGCGTAGACGATGGCCTGCCACGCACTCATGGCGATCAGTTGCAGCACCATGGTG
>CAZBFW010000834.1:0-2216 GCA_964491135.1 uncultured Phycisphaeraceae bacterium
TCAGCATTACCCAGACCGACCAGTACGACCCCAATCCGTGGCCGCAGATCACGGTTCGTGAGTGGCATCTGACGGCCAGCACACCCGCCAAGAGCCCGGCAACGGAGTTTGTCACGCTCTACCGGCCGCACCGAAGTGGCGAGACTGTTGCACGCCCTTCGCTGCTGAAGGCGATCGACGGGGGTTACGTACTCACCGCGGACGTCGCTGACGGCCGGGTCGTGGCCCTGCTGCCCACCGACGACGCCAAGGAGCTTGCCGCCGAAGGGCTGTCGAGCCGCGGCGCGATCCAGATTCAGCTCCGACGGGCGGACGGGTCGGTTGTCGAGACAGTGACGGTATCCACCGGCAACGACGGACCGGCCCCCGAGCCATCACCTTCGGGTCAATGAGCCTGAGTGTCACTGTTCAGCCCGGGCGCTCCGGGAAGCCCGCTTTCGGATGCGGCCGGTGCCTGCATCCCACACTCCAGGACGCTGACCTTGCCCGCCTCGACGCGGGTTGTGAACTGCTGCGTGCCGAGTTTTTCGGCGCGAATTTCGATCGTCGCTTCGCCGGCCGGCACGTCGGCGATACGGAAACCGCTGTCGGGCTTTTTCTCGATCTCCACGTGCGGTTCGTTCCAGATGGCTCTGCTGTTCGGCAGGCGGACGACGCACACCTTCACGTCGTACGATCCGATCGCCTCGCCCGTCGTCGCCTCGCGCACCACCCCTTCGATGCCTCCCTTGTCCGGCAAGACAACGTCCACGCCGGTCGCGTTCATCGGGACGTCCGGAATCACCAGCCCCTCGTGGCCGAAGTGGATCTGGAAAGAGGTCTCGCCCGTGCCGTCCAGCCCGACGATGCGATACGCGCCCTTGTCATCGGTCATGGCCCCCCAGTGAGACCCGTGCGGCTTGAACGTCGAGACCCACATTCCGCACACGGGCTCCCCGCTCGCATCTCGCACGTGCCCGGACACCGCGAAATCCTCCGGCGGATTCACGCTGATTTCGAAGTCAGCCACGCGTTGACCGGGCTTCACGTCAAGTGCGCCGCCTCGGACGGGGACCTGATAGTTGGTGTAGCTGCTCGATCCATACACGATGACGGAGTACTTGCCCGCGGTCATGGCAGCGATTTCGAAGTGTCCGGCACCGTCCGTGACGATTCCGTGCGGTTCGAAGCTTTTCACGTACTCGGAGCCGGGCGGCGGAGCATCGCTGCGGACCAAAGTGAAATAGAGAAGCCGACCCTGCACGGGCCTGCCCTTGGTGTCCAGCACGCGGCCGGAAACGTTCGCCAGCGGCGGCCGCGGATCGAGCACGACGTCGATGCCCGTAATCACGTTGCCCTGACTGGCCGGCAAGGGGCCGACGCCCTCCTTCTCGCGAATTTCCGAACCTCCTTCATGCCGCGCCTGCATTCGGTTCAACGCTTTCAGAAACCGGCGTGCCGCGGCGAGAAGCTCTTCCGACACGACCGGGATTCGCGGTATGTTCTCCCGGCTCTGCAGAAAGCCCTCGGCGTCAACGCGGACAAGGAGATAGAAGGAGGCGAGCCCCAGTTCGCCGGTCCCATCCCCGCCGGCCAGGTAGCCCGCCGTGTTGCGGATGCTGGGTGGGTTCAGCCCCTGCAGCTCGTAGGAGCCGTCGGTGCCTGAAAGCGTGGTGACCACGTTGGGCTTGATCTCACTCGTCTCCGAATTGACTTCCTGAATACCGATCACCTTCGCTCCGGAAACGGGCTGACCCTGCTTGTCCATGATTCGGCCAGTCACCGTGATGCGATCCGCGCGAAGTTCCAAGTGCCCATGAGGGCCACGCACGCTGATGTCGACCACAGCCTTTCCGGTGGCCGTGCGGCTTTCACCCGACCGGGACGGCCAGGAGGGCATTTCCGCGGAAATCTCATATTCTCCGCATGGCAGGGTGGGAAACTCGTAATGCCCCTCCGCGTCCGTCGTGGTCTCCATCGGAATCAATGCGCCTCGCAGCTTGACCGGGACGTTCGACGCCGGTCGCCGTCCAAGGCAATCCTGAGACACCTGCCCTATGGCCTCTTCCGTTTCCGCGGCCTCGAGCTCGGAAAAGCATTGCTCAGACACGTTGGGCGTGGCGTCCACAACGGTGCCACCGATGGAGCAAGGGTAGGTCGGCTTCTGACTGACACGGAACACGAAGCGAACCGAGATCGGAAGAGCACACGTCTGAACTCCAGTCACGAGATTCCAT
>CAZBFW010000835.1:0-2213 GCA_964491135.1 uncultured Phycisphaeraceae bacterium
CGTTCTTCGAAGGGCTTCGGCTGGACCGGCGGCGTCGAAAGATCGCCGGGGAGCTTCTGCACGAGATCACGTCCCGGCTGCGGTTCCTGGTGGACGTGGGGCTGGATTACGTCACGCTGCACCGCGGAGCGGCCACGCTCTCGGGCGGTGAAGCGCAGCGAATCCAGCTTGCGTCGCAGATCGGCAGCGGGCTGACCGGCGTGCTCTACGTGCTGGACGAACCGACCATCGGGCTGCACCCGCGCGACACCGGCCGGCTCATTGCGGCTTTGAAACACCTGCGCAACCTCGGCAACACGCTGCTGATCGTCGAGCATGATCGCGACGTGATTGACCACGGCGACTTCGTGCTGGACTTCGGACCCGGGGCTGGCGCGGACGGCGGTGAAATCGTGGCCACCGGCACGCCCAAACAGATTCGCACCCGCAAGAGCTCGCTCACCGGCGGGTACCTCTCCGGCCGCGAGGCCATCCCCGTGCCGACGAACCGCCGGCTGGTGAAGGAGCCGCGCGGATACGAGGCGGAGGTCGACCGCGAGGAGCCTGCAGATGTCGTCCCGGATCGCTGGCTTTGGATCCTCGGCGCCCGGCAGAACAACCTGAAAGAGATCGACGTTGCGTTCCCGCTGGGCCGGTTCATTGCGGTCACCGGAGTGTCGGGCAGCGGCAAGAGCTCGCTGGTGACGGACATTCTGTACAAGGCGCTGGCCATGCGGATTCACCGAGCCCGCGTGGTTCCGGGCGGGCACGACCGCATCGCCGGGCTGGAACACGTGGACAAGGTCATCAACGTCGACCAGTCGCCCATCGGAAACAGCCCGTCCAGCAACCCCGCCACGTACACCGGCGTGTTTGACCTGGTCCGCGAGCTGTACGCCCGCCTGCCCGACGCGAAGGTTCGCGGCTACACCGCCAACCGGTTCAGCTTCAACCGGCCGGGCGGGCGGTGCGAGAAGTGCGAAGGCATGGGCCAGGTTCGGGTGGAAATGCACTTTCTGCCTGACGTCTGGGTGACGTGCGAGAACTGCCAGGGGCGACGCTTCACGGCAGAGACGCTGGAGGTTCGCTACAAGGGCAAATCCATCGCCGACGTGCTGGACATGCGGGCCGCGGAGGCGCTGGAGCACTTTGCCCGCGTTCCAAAGCTGCGGCGAATGCTCCAGATGCTGGACGATGTGGGCTTAGGCTACGTTCCGCTGGGTCAGCCCGCGCCGACCCTCTCCGGCGGCGAGGCCCAGCGCGTCAAGCTCGCTGCGGAGCTGGGCCGCCCGCAGACCGGCAAAACGCTCTACATCCTTGATGAGCCGACCACCGGACTCCATTTTGACGACATCCGCAAGCTGCTGCGCGTGATCCACCGGCTGGTCGATCTCGGCAACACGGTGGTTTGCATCGAGCACAACCTTGACGTCATCAAGACGGCGGACTGGATCATCGACCTGGGGCCGGAGGCCGGTGACGCCGGCGGGCTCATCGTGGCGGCCGGCACGCCGGACCAACTTGCCCGGTGCGCGTCGTCCCACACCGGGCAGGCGCTGCGGCCGATCCTGGAGGCAAGCCCTCGCGCCGAACGAGAAGTGTTTGACCCCCGCAAGCAGGCAGCGGCCGAGACCGAACTGGCCAAACCGGTCTCACTCCCCGATTCGGAGGCGGACGCCAAGCTGCCCTGGCAACGGGACGGCCGATCGTGGCACCTGCGCGATCGGCGTTCGTACGACGGGAAGCCGGTCGAGTGGAAGTCTGAGGTGCTGGAGTGGCTGGTGGCCGTTCTGGAGGGCATCGGCGGCTTCGCCCCGACGGATTGGAACGACCGGGCCCGGGTGGAAATTCGCGCCCCGGGCAGCCGCGGTCCGTGGTTCTTCCACGCCCGCACGCAGAGCCGCTGGCTGCTGGACGTCACGCTGCGCGTGCCGCCTGGTTCGTTTGACGGGGAGGCGCTGCGGAAGAAGCTGGACATCCGCACGCTCGACGAGCGGGAGGACGTGCCCGCCTACGGGCAATGGCACCGCGTGGATGTCGTCTCCAGCGGCCCGGAATACGAGGACGTTCGCCTGCACCTGCACGACATGAAGGATGTGAAGAAGGCCGCGATGACGCAGCTGCTCAAGCAGGCGGCGGCCGCGTACTTCCGCATGATCGAACAGGTCCGGTCCGACCCGGCCGCGGCCGAGCCCTGGAAGGCGGACGGCCAGGCGTGGCACCTGTCGCAGCAG
>CAZBFW010000836.1:0-2210 GCA_964491135.1 uncultured Phycisphaeraceae bacterium
TCGCGGGCCGGGACTGGCTGATCCGAAGTCATGATCTGGCAACCGGACGTACGAGACCTATACCGCGACCTGCGCCGTCGCATCTTGGCCGAAACCGAGCAGTTCCTGAACCACTGTCTGGCGCATCCGGAGCGGGTCATCCGCATCCCGCGCATCCGTGTGGGCGCGGGGAGTTTCTCCCCGCAATTCGCCCGGCAATTCTGGGCGCAAGTGCTCAGCGAAGACGTGGTGTGAAGCACCCCAGCCGGGAAACCGGGCGCGAGGCCTCGTTACCCGGCCGGTTCCGTGCGGGCACGGATGTCGTGGACAATGTGGTCCAGCGTTTCGTCCAGGCTGGTGCGCGGGTTGAACCCGACCAGTTCCGCCGCCCGCTCGATGCAGGGGACGCGGCGCATCATGTCGTCAAACGGCCGGCCGTACGCCTCCTCATACGAGATGTAGGCCTTCTGGCTGGTGCTCTTGGCCTTGCTGATGATTCTGTCGGCCAGGCCGTCGATGGAAACCTCCTCGACGGATCCCAGGTTGTATACGCGTCCGGGCGCTTTCGGGTTGTCCATCAGGGCGATGATGCCGTCCACGATGTCGCCCACGTAGCAGAAGCAGCGGGTCTGCTTTCCCGTGCCGTAGATCATCAGCGGATCGTTGCGCAAGGCCCGCTCCACGAAGCGCGGAATCACCATTCCGTACATACCGGTCTGCCGAGGTCCCACCGTGTTGAACAGTCGCACCACCACCACCGGCAGGCCGAACTGCTGCCAGTACGCCAGCCCCAGGAACTCGTCGATGGCCTTGGAGCACGCATACGACCATCGCGAGAAGCGGGTGGAGCCCAGAACCGTGTCGTCGTCCTCCCGGAAGGGGACGGACTCGCTCTTGCCGTATACCTCGCTGGTGGAGGCCAGCAGCACGGGCTTTCGGAACTTGTTTGCGGTGGCCAGCACCACCTCCGTGCCGTGGATGTTCGTCTCGATCGTGTGCACCGGCCGGTCCACAATGAGCTGCACGCCGACGGCTGCCGCGAGGTGATAGACGCGGTCGCATTCACGGATGAGCAGGTGCATGGTCTCCACGTTGCGAACGCTGTCGTAGACGAACTCCAGGGAGGGATTGTCCAGGACGCTCGCCAGGTTGCGCAGGTTTCCCGTGCTCAGGTCGTCGATGACCACGACCTGATGGCCCTGCGCCAGCAGACGCTCGGCCAGATGCGATCCGATGAACCCGGCTCCGCCCGTGATGAGTGCTTTCATGCGCGAAAACTCCTTGACTGGGACGAGAGATTGTGACGCAAGGAGGGCGGAGGGGCAAGCCGGACGCGGCACGGACGGACCGGACGCGTGCCGTGCCCCGCACCGCTACGCCGGGTTCCGCAACCAGGCGACAAAACGAGCGATGCCGTCCTCGAAGGAGGTGGCGGGGTCATACCCGAGCTCCGCGCGGGCCAAGCGGATGTCCGCATAGGTCTGGTCCACGTCGCCCGGCTGCATCGGCCGGCGGTCGATGATCGCCCGCCGGCCCAACGCGCGTTCCAGCGTCGCGATCATGTCGTTCAGGGAAACCGGCCGCGATTCACCGAGATTGTAGAGGTGGTAGCCCTCGCAGCGGTCCACGGCGGCCAGCACACCCGCAACGATGTCGTCAACATACGTATAGTCGCGCCGCATGCTCCCGTCCCCGAACACCGGAACGGGCCGACCGGCCTCGATCAGCCGGGCGAACGTGTGTATGGCCAGGTCCGGGCGCTGCCGGGGTCCGTACACCGTGAAGAACCGCAGACAGGTCACGTCCAGACCGTACAGATGGTGGTACGTGTGACACAACAGCTCGCCCGCCTTCTTGGTGGCGGCGTAGGGGGAGATGGGATGGTCCACCGGATCGGATTCGGCGAAGGGGACCTTTCGGTTATTGCCGTAGATGCTCGAGCTGCTGGCAAAGATGAACTTCCGCACGCCGACGCGGCGAGCCGCTTCCAGCAGCACCAACGTGCCTTCCACGTTCACCTTCTGATACAACAGCGGCTGCTCGATCGAGGGCCGGACACCCGCCCGGGCGGCCAGGTGCACCAGCACGTCCGCCCCGCCGGCCAGCACCTCTTCCACGAAGGCCGCATCGCAGATGTCACCTTCCGCCAGGGAAAACCGGCCGTCCGCCAGGCAGTGGTGCACGTTCCGCCGTTTGATCTGCGGATCGTAGAACGTATCGAAGCTGTCCAG
>CAZBFW010000837.1:0-2175 GCA_964491135.1 uncultured Phycisphaeraceae bacterium
TCCGGCACCTCTGGCGCGGGTGATCCGCTGCCCCAGTCGAAATTCACGGCGGCGTCCACGCGCGTGAGCACGGGCTCGCCGCTCAGGTCGCGGTTGGCGAAGTAATGAGCGGTCAGGCCGTGAGCTTCCGTCGAACCTTCCGCGGGGCGCAGGCATTCGGATTCGATGGGCGGACAGTCGCCGGGGAACTGGCAGCCGGGAGCAAATCGAACGGTCACATCTGTGCCGGCTTTTGCGCGGATTCCTTCCAGCGGTGAGACCGACGTGGTGGACACCACTTCGGAGCTGCCGCCGCCGCCCAGCCGGGCCACGTCGGCATTCGGGCCGATCACGGCGATGGACTTGATCTTGGAGCGGTCCAGCGGCAGCAGGCCGCCGTCGTTCTTGAGCAGCACGATGCCGGCCGCCGCCACCTCGCGGGCCAGGGCCCGATGGGCCGCACATTCCACGGCGTCCTTATCGACCGGCCGCGGGCCGTCGAACAGGCCGAACGTGAACATGACCCGCAGAATCCGCCGGACCTTGTCGTCGATGGTGGCCTCGGTGACCTCGCCCTTCTTCACTGCTTCCAGCAGGGTGGGCCCGAAGAAGTCGCCGTGCGGCATTTCGAGATCAAGCCCGGCGTTGGCCGTATCGACCGTGCCGTGCACCGCGCCCCAGTCCGACATGGCTATGCCCTTGAAGCCCCATTCCTCCTTGAGGATGTCCGTCAGCAGGTGATGGTTCGCGCAGGCGTAGGGGCCGTTGAGCCGGTTGTAGGATGCCATGATCGCCCAGGCCCCGCCCTCCTTTACGACCGCTTCGAAGGCCGGCAGGTAGATTTCGCGCAAGGTCCGCTCGTCCACGCGAACGTCGATGGTCGTGCGTTCCCACTCCTGGTTGTTGGCGGCAAAGTGCTTCGGCGTGGCCACGACGCCCTGGCCCTGCACGCCCTTGACGTACCCGACCGCCATTCGTGCCGCGAGGTACGGGTCTTCCGAGAAGCTCTCGAAGTTTCGTCCGCCGTGCGGGACGCGGTTGATGTTGATGCACGGGCCGAGCAGCACGTTGCGGCCCTTGGCGAGCATCTCACGGGCCATCGCCGCACCAACCCGCTCGATGAGGGCGGGGTCCCAGGTCGAGGCCATGGTCACGCCGGTGGGGAAACACGTCGAGTTGCCGTGTCGCACGCCGTGCGGGCCGTCCGCCATGGACAGGGCGGGGATGCCCAGCCGCTCATTCGGGTATGTGTCCATCACGTCGCCGGCCAGCAGGCGGATCTTCTCCTCGAGCGTCATGCGGGGCAGCAGGTCATCCACCCGCTTCTCCACCGGCTGCGTCCGATCCTTGTACGGCTCCATCTGTTCCTTCTCCTGGGCTCCGCCGGTTGTGACTGCACACACCGCGGCGATGGCGAATCCTCCGATCCAGGGCAACATTCGACTGCTGTTTCGGTTGGTGTTCATGAGACTATTCCCTCGCAACGTATGCTGAGACAGCCGGCGGACCATCACCGCCCGACCTGAGCCGGGAATCGTACCGCAAGTCGGCAGTGTTCGGCCAGAGCAAAGTCCGCGGAAAGGCGGGGGAGGGGGTTATGCAGCGAAGGATTCCGTGCAGGGAAAGATGGGAGGCGTCTCTACGCGCGGGACCGCCAGCCTTCCACCGCGGCGCGGAAAGCGAGAGAGCTGAAGCTGTGGTCCACGCCCTGGCGAAGGATGTTCATGGGGTCGAAGTCCGGCGGGTTCACGCCGCCGTAGGCGGACAGGCAGGCGGAAATGCCCGCATCCGCCAGCGACCGGCGGACGGCATCGGTGCAGTCCGCCTTCCGGCCATACGGATAGGCCAGGCAGCGAGGCCGGCCGTTGCGATGCAATTCGGCGTCGAGTTGCTGCTCGGCGGCCTGGATCTCCTGGAGTGCGTCGTCGGGCGTGACCGTGCTGAGCCTTGTGTGGTGTTCCGTGTGGTTGCCGAAGTCAAACCCCCAGCCGGCCATTCGCCGCGCCTGCTCCCAGGTCAGCGGTTCGATCCGCCGGCCGAGGTTTTGAAGGTCGTGCGGAAACGCACCGTCGGTGCCCACGATGGCGGTGGACAGGAAGAATGTCGCGGGCAGGCCGGCCCGGCGGAGCAGCAGGGCGGCGGGGAGGTTGTCCGCGTAGCCGTCGTCAAAGGTGATGGCGACGCACGGCTGGTTTC
>CAZBFW010000838.1:0-2175 GCA_964491135.1 uncultured Phycisphaeraceae bacterium
ACACCCTATCCTACACTCTTTCCCTACACGACGCTCTTCCGATCTGCTGATCGTCGTGGATGACGGATCCACGGACGGCACCGACACCCTGATCTCCGACTACGCCTCCTCGCTCGGCCGCCGGCTGATCGTAATCCGCCAGGCGCATGGCGGTGCCAGCGCGGCCCGGAACGCCGGCATCGATCAGGCCACGGGGCGGTACATCGCATTCCTTGATTCCGATGACGCGTTTCTGCCCCAGAAACTTGCACGGCAGGTCGCCCTGTTTGAACGCCGGCCCGAGCTCGGACTGGTGTTCAGCGACATGTCGATGCACGCGTTGGACGGGGCCCGGCATCCCAGCACGTTTGATCGTTACGGGCCGATGGTCCGCCGCATTCCCGCCGAAGACCTTGGTGACGGCCAGTTCGTCTGCGGTCCGGACGCCGTGGACCACCTCGTCCGCCGATACTGCATTCCCACGATCACCGGAATGGTTCGTCGGGACGTCCTGGGGACGGACTTGCGTTTTCTCACCGATCAGACGTACTCGGAAGAGTGGCTGTTCTTTCTGGAGGTCGCCGGTTTGGCGCCGTGCGGGTACATCGACGAGCCGCTGAGCATTCAGTATTGCCAGCGGGACAGCGTTTCCACCCGCTGCCCCGCGTCGAACGTGCGCCAGCAGTACGAGGCGCTCACGCGCATTCGCCGGCGGTTTCCGAACGTGTCGCGTGACGCCGGGCGATGTGTGCGCGACCAGATGGTGACCTGTTGCCGCCAGATGGGGTTCGACGCTTTCAAGGCCGGTCACTTCAAGCCGGCCCTGCGGCATTTCCAGCGGGCCTGGTTCCATCGGCCGGATTTCCGCGGTCTGGTCTGGATCGCGCAGACCACGTGGGGAATGATGCGAAGCCGTCTTCCGCGCGTTTCGTCGGAGGAGGCCGCCGCTCCATGACCAGCCATAGTTCCATCGAGGCACTGCCTGTCTGGGAACGTGTCTGGCGGCACTTGCCCAGCGCGGACAAGGACCGCGCCCTGCTCCGCCGCGAAGAGCAGAGCACACGATGGGTCGTGGTTCGCGATGCGCTGATGCAGGCATTCGGCGGCATTGAGAGTCTTCGCACCATCGAGCTCGGCGCCGGACGTGGTGATCTGTCCCTCCTGCTGGCCCGACAGGGCGCCCGCGTCACGCTTCTCGACCTTTCGCAGACCGCGCTCACTCAGGCACACGAACGATTCTCGCGGGAAGGGCTTTCTGCAGAGTGCACACGTGACGACCTCTTCGCCGTGGGTAAGCATGGAGGCACCTTCGACGTGTCTCTCTCCCTGGGTGTGATCGAGCATTTCCGCGGACCCGACCGATTGCGGGCCGTGCAGGCCCACGCCGACGTACTGCGACCCGGCGGCCTGGCCGTCATCAGCGTACCGCACGCGGCCTGCGTACCCTACCGGCTCTGGAAGGCGTACCTGGAGCTTCGCGGATGGTGGCCGTACGGGATGGAACAGCCCTACTCCCGCCGCGAACTGGCCCGGCTGGCCCGCCTTGCGGGGCTCGTGGAGGTACGGCTGGTCGGCACGGCGTTTTTGCAGAGCCTGGGCGACCATGTGTGCAAGACGTTTCTCCATCGCCGGCCGGCATGGACCGACCGCCCCTGTCGGCTCGACAACGCCCTGGGGCTGAACCTTCTGCTGCTGGCCCGCAAGGCCCGGACCGACGACCCGAGGAGGCCGGCATGAAAATTCTCTTCTTCGTCTATCGTTTCTGGCCGGAGGTGGGAGGTGTGGAGAAGTACATCCACCAACTGGCGCGGGCGTTGGATGGAATGGGACACGCGGTCCGGATTCTCACGCCGGCCCACCGGCCCGACCTGCCCTTGCACGAGACGCGCGACGGTCTGGAGATCCACCGATTCCCCGGCTACCGCTCGCCGGCGCGGGCCTGGCTGCGTCTGATGCGCCTGCACAACCTGTTCCGCTGGGCGGACGTGATCCACGTCAGCAACACGCACGTGCTGGAGTACTTCTATCGCATGGTGGCGTGGACGCTGCCCGACCGGCCCGTTTTCCTGACTCGGCACGGCATGTCGTACATATACCCCGTGCCGGAATCGGAAATGGCGCGGGCCCGCCGATCGCTTGCGTGGGTCGACGGCGTCGTGCACGACGGGTGTTTTATTGAGAAGCACCTAGATCGGA
>CAZBFW010000839.1:0-1631 GCA_964491135.1 uncultured Phycisphaeraceae bacterium
CGCCCCCAACCCGGTCGTACATGCGTTTCCCGCTCCAGGCCTGCCCATCGGGAAAGAGGAATCGGTCCGCCTCCCGCGAGGGCAGGCCCCACGACAGGCCGGTGATACTCATGCCGACATAGAGAACGAGCACCGCGGCCAGGGCATACCGCGCCGGGCCGATGCGAGGCGATTGGGATGAAGCGGTCGATGCGTCGCTCATGGAGCTATTGTCTCACACAGGCCGTGACTGCTACAACGCCGGCCCCAGACTCAGCAATACGTCAGCAATCGCCAGACCGCCCAGCAGCACGCTCACGATCCCGTTGATCGTGAAAAACGCCAGGTTCACGCGAGAGTAGTCTCCCGGATGAACCAGGGCGTTCTCGATGATGAGCAGCAGTGCAGTTGCGGCCACGCCCGCCAGATAGAGCCAGCCCAGCCCCGCCAGCCATCCCAGCAACACCAGCAGAACCACGACTCCCGCGTGGGCCGCCCGGGCGATCCAGAGGGCCGCTCCCGGCCCCAGTCGGGCGGGAAGGCTGAACAGCCCCTGCGTTCGGTCCACCTTGATGTCCTGGCACGCGTAGATAATGTCAAATCCACCGATCCACAACGCCACCACGCCGAACAGCACCAGCGCCTCCGCGCCAAAACTGGTCGGATGGATCGCCAGCCACGCGGCGGGAGGCGCCAGCGCAATGGCACTGCCCAGGGCAAAGTGCGACCACTGCGTAAACCGCTTGGTGAATGAATAGCCGCACAGGCAGACCAGCACCGGCCCGCCCAGGTACATCGGCCACGGATTCCCGAACCACGGAAGAAACAAAATGCAGGCGATGACGAAGACCGCCGCCGCTGCCGCAAGGAAGGCCCAGGCCGCCGCTCGTGAGATCCGCCCGGTCGGCAGTTCCCGATCCGCCGTTCGAGGGTTGCGGGCGTCGATCCGGGCATCGACGATGCGGTTGAACGTCATGGCCACGCTTCGCGCCGCCACCATGCAAACCACGATCAGCAGCAACTGCCCCGCAAATGGTCGGCCTCGCCCGTCGATGTGTCGGCCCGCCAGAAACGCCGCCATCAGCGCAAAAGGAAGGGCGAAGACCGAATGCGAGAACCGGATCATCCGGCCCCACGTCCACAGCGTGGGGACGACGGACTTCATGCTCCGCTCCCCTCAACGAGTCGATCCGCCCAGCGTGTGTTCAGCCCGTGCGGCACCGACACGAGATCCAGCAGCCGACCCACCACAAAGTCAACCAGGTCTTCCACCCGCTGCGGCCGCATGTAGAACCCCGGCGAGGCCGGGCAGATGACGGCGCCCGCCCGGCTGAGCTTCAGGGCGTTCTCCAAATCGACGGCGCTCCAGGGCATCTCACGGGGAACGAGGATGAGTCGTCGGCGCTCCTTCAGAGTGACCGCGGCGGCCCGTGTCACAAGGTTGTCACTCATTCCGGATGCGATCGCACCCAGCGTACGCATGCTGGCCGGACAGACGATCATACCGCACGTCAGAAACGATCCGCTCGCAATCGGCGCCGCCAGGTCCGAGTGGGAATGCACGGTCACGTCGTCGCCGGCCCGATCCAGGAACGCGCCCGGAGAGAAGCTCTGCAGCCTCAATTCGTCGGCCGCCACCTGCTGTCCCGACG
>CAZBFW010000839.1:1641-2171 GCA_964491135.1 uncultured Phycisphaeraceae bacterium
TCCAGCAGGCAGTGCACCAGCCGGCGGGCATACGCCGACCCGCTGGCGCCGGTCACGCCGACGACGATGTCGCGAATTGGCTGAGGCCTGGTCACTGGCCGCCCTCGTGGCCCGTCATCCGGGCAACCGGCGGATTCGCTCACCCGCCTTTCGCGCCCAGACGGCTTCATCAAACTCCGTCACGATCCGCTGGAAGGCGACCCTCGCCTCCGCCATCCGCCCCGCGCCCTGGCAGGCCTCGCCGAGCCGGAAGAGAGCCTCGGGCAAGGCGTCGCGAGCCAGCGGAGAGTTCACGCAGGCTTCCAGTTGCTCGATACGCCGCTCCACGCCCGGCTCCGATTTCGCGATTTCCAGATCGAGGTTGTCCACCAGTTGGGCGTGGGGATAGCGCATCCTCAGGCCCCGGAGATTCTCCGCATACGCCGCTTTGCGGGGGTCCAGATCCAGAAAGCCGAACGGCAGGTCTTCGGGATCCCGCACCGACGGTCCGCAGAGCGGCTCCATCCCGTACAGAGGGTCACCGGCGGGAG
>CAZBFW010000840.1:0-2162 GCA_964491135.1 uncultured Phycisphaeraceae bacterium
ACTTCCGGGCGGAAGCCGGCAGTCTGTTTTTGAGCGACTGGGCTGAATACACACGCAACGTGGAGGAGAGCAAGGCCCTGCACGAGCGTAAGGGTCCGATGATCATTATCAGCGCCAGCGGCATGTGCGAGTTCGGACGCATCCTCCATCATCTCAAGAACAACATCGGGGACTCGCGGAACACGGTTCTCATTGTGGGCTACCAGGCCGAGAACACGCTGGGGCGCCGCCTGGTGGAGAAGGCCAAGCAGGTGCGCATCTTCGGGGAGATGTACGAGGTCCGGGCCGCGGTGAAGGTCCTCAACGGCTTCAGCGCCCACGCCAACGCCCAGGAGCTGGCGGACTGGACTGCGCCCCGCGCCGCCGACTGCCGGGCCGCCTTTCTGATCCACGGCGATCCGGACCAGTCCGAGAAGCTGGCCGAGGCCATGCGCGGGCGCGGTTACCAGAACGTGCAGATTCCGCCGCCCGGCCAGGCATTTGACCTGCACAAGTAGCCGCCGGTGCGCGTCGCGTCGGCGGGCGGACCGTTGTGTGCCGCTTCAGGCGGGACCGTCCTCGAGGAAGCTCCGTCGGACGGAGACAGCCAGCACCTGCCCGAAGTACACGCGATGAAAATCCCCTTCCGGGTAGTAGTTGGTGATGATGTCCTCGGCGAAGTTCGGCGGCTGGACGTCATTGTGGTGGACGACGCGGCACTCGAACACGATGTTCGCCGCGGCCAGGCCGCCGCTGCGAATGTGCCGGCTGGGCAGAATGTCCAGCCCGTGCGCGGCCATCTTGTCGAGGTCGCGCCCCGAGGTTGTGCCGCAGGAACCCAGCACGTCGGCGAGTTCCGGGGGCATGACATTGACCGTGTAGTCTCCCGTGTGCTCGATGCAGCGGTACGTGTACCGGGACGGTCGGACGAGCACCGGGAACATTGGCCGCCCCCAGATGCAGCCGAACACGCCCCATCCGATCGTCATCGGGTTCAGTCGGCCGGCCTCATCCAACGCGGCGATGAGGATGCCCTCCGCGGTCAGCCGTTCGTACACTTCGCGGACGAGTCGGCCGTGGGCCGGCCAGTCTTTCGGGTCAATCGGCATTCGGGTCATTGGGGCTTCTCCATATCGATTCCGGCACGAACTGTACCGCCGGCGGGGGTGCGGGCCAAGGGAGGGCGACCGGGGTGGCCGGCCCGTCCCGCAGCGGCCGATTGCACGCGGGCGCCGGATGGGTACCATTCACCCCCCGTGGCCGGCGCCTCGACTCGCGAGGTCGTGGCAGAGCCATGGAACAAGAGGATCCCGTGATGCCCAACGTCGCAGAATTCCTGGATCACCACGCGGCCTGGCTGCCGCTGATCATCTTCCTTTGCCGCATCTGCGACGTGTCGATCGGCACCGTGCGCATGATCTTTGTCGTCCGGGGCGCCCGCTACATGGCGCCCATCCTGGGCTTCTTTGAGGTGAGCATCTGGATCGTGGCTGTTTCCAGCGTGGTCACCCGGTTGGACCGGCCGATCAACATCGTCGCGTACGCCGGGGGCTTTGCCACGGGCAACTGGGTGGGTATGTGGCTGGAATCGAAACTGGCGATCGGGCAGCAGATCGTCCGGATCATCTCCCGGGATCGCGGCCACAGCATCGCGCATGCTCTGCGGATCAACGGATTTCCCGTGACGACCCTGCGCGGTCGGGGGCGGGAGGGCCCCGTCACACTGTGCTTCGCTGCCGTTTCGCGGCGGTTGGCGCCCGCGCTGGTTCGGACCGCCCTGTCTGTGGACTCGGATGCCTTCGTGACGGTGGAGGAAACGCGCACGTCCGGGCTTGCCACGTACAACAACATCACCCAGCCCAAGGGCGGCTGGCGGGCGATTTTCCAGCGTCGCTGAAGCAGAGGGTCGCCCGGCCCGGGGCCACGGGGCTCAGAGCTCGCCCGCGTAGCCGTCGTCCTGCAGGGCGGCCGTGAACGGGTCCGCGTCGTCGTCTGCGTCGACTTGCCCGAACACAAAGAGCGTATACACGCGGCCCCGTGCCAGCGCCGCCGGATCCAGCGTGAGGGGGGTTTTGGAGCCGCCCAGCGGCTCGATCGTCAATTCGTAGGTGCCGGCCGGCACGGTGATGTAGGCGTAATCGCCCGGTTCGTCGTAGCGGATGTCGTCAAAGAACCGCAGCCCG
>CAZBFW010000841.1:0-2160 GCA_964491135.1 uncultured Phycisphaeraceae bacterium
GTAGTACTCCAGTCCGCCCGACGTGATGTTGATCGCGGCCAGCAATGGGTTGGATTGCGGGGCGAACTGCGTCTTCCAGTAGTGGGCGACGTAGAACACGCGTGCCCCCACCACGCCGCAGATCAGCGCGACAAATCCCAGGTTCAGAATGAGGTCCGGATCGCCCTTGACTCGCTCCGCACGGCGCATGGCGAACCAGATCGCGGTGAGGAATCCCACCATCAGCATGAAGCCGTAACTCTTGATCGGGTACCCTGCGAAGGGCAGACGGAATAGTTCTGGATACATTCGCCTTGTGACTTCCTTTGCTGTGCGACCTTGCGATCGGCCCTGCGCCGCGCCGGCTACGCATGGCCGCGCGTATCCTACTCCTGTACCGCCGAAACGTCCACGGGCATGTTGTCGATGAGCCGACAGCCACCGATGCGGACGGCCACGCACACCCGGGCCGCCCGGTCCACCGTTTCCAGCGCCTGCAACGATGCCGCCTCCACAATGCTCACGTAGTCAATACGGGCCGGTCCGGCGGCCAGAATGCGCCGGCGAATCATGTCGCACAGCATCGCCACGTTGCGTGTTCCCGCCTTCACGGCCTGCTGCGCCTCGGTCAGGGCCTGGTACAGGCTCAGGGCCTGGTGACGCTGTTCGGCGCTGAGATAGCGGTTTCGACTCGACATCGCCAGGCCGCCCGCCTCCCGCACCGTGGGGCAGCCGACGATCTCGATCGGCAGGTCCAGGTCCCGGACCATTTGCCGAATCACAACGAGTTGCTGATAGTCCTTCTCGCCGAAGTACGCCCGATCCGGCATCACGATGTTGAACAGCTTGGCCACCACGGTCGCGACACCGTCGAAATGTCCGGGCCGGAACGCTCCGCAAAGAGGTTCGCTCAGCTTCCCGACGCGGACCGTGGTGACGGCATCCGGGCGGTACATCTCGGAGGCGGCCGGCGCGAAAACCAGGTCGGTGCCGGCCTGCTCGCACGCCCGGAGATCCTCCTCCAACGTGCGCGGATAGTTGGCCAGATCCTCGCCCGGCCCGAACTGCGTCGGGTTCACGAAAATGCTCACCACCACGTGGGCGCAGTCTCGCCGGGCGGCCTGAACCAGTGAAACGTGCCCATCGTGCAGGGCGCCCATCGTCGGCACGAAGCCGATGCACCGACCCGCGCGCCGCACCGGCCCCAATTCCGCTCGTACCTCTGCGATCGTCGTCACCGTAAGCATGGGTGCCACCATCATAGGCACCGCGCAGGGTCGGGCAACCGCGGTGCGGCCATCGCGCCTCATTATCGGAACATGCCGTCCGCTTGGACGGTAATCCGACGCCCAGCCGGCGCGTGCGGCCGTTTGACACGGCCGGACCGCGGCGCTACCTTGCGACCGCCGTCTGTCGCTCGTGTGGATCGCTAACCTGTAACCGGCTTGAAGTGTCAAAGGTTATGGAGACGCAGTCACCGGTGGGAGCCCCGGTCAGCCCAGGAGAAGATGACGCGATCCTGATCGCTCGCACGCTGGCCGGTGACTCGACCGCGTTCGACGACCTGGTTCGGCGCTACCATCGGCAGGCGGTGGCGGTGGCCTACCGGCGTCTCGGCTCCCTCCAAGACGCGTCGGACGTTGCCCAGGACGCGTTCCTGCGGGCCTACCGAAGCTTGGGCAGCCTCAAGGATCCCGGTCGATTCGGTCCGTGGCTGATGCGGATTGTCGGGAACCTGGCCCTGAACGCGTTGCGGTCCCGGCGAAGTGGGGGAGTGGGGTCGGCGCTGTCTCTGGACGACGTGGGGGACAAGGTCGGGGAGCTGCGCAGTGCCGACGGAGCGGCCGTGTTGCAGCGGCTGGCGCCCCACGACACGTCGGGGTCCGAGGAAACCCAGGAGGCGGTGCGGCGGGCCCTGGAGGCCTTGCCGGACAAGCAGCGGTTGGCCCTGGTGTTGTTCAGCATCGAAGGGTTGCCGCAGAAGGAAGTGGCGGACTTGCTGGATTGCAGCGTGGAGTTGGTGAAGTGGAATGTGTTCCAGGCCCGCAAGAAGCTGCGTGAAATGCTGGCCGACTACCTGTAGGCCGGCTTGTGGAAACGAAAGCCGTGCCCGGCGGCAGAGATGAAGTGGATGATGAGATCGGAAGAGCGTCGTGTAGGGAAAGAGTGTAGGATAGGGTG
>CAZBFW010000842.1:0-2153 GCA_964491135.1 uncultured Phycisphaeraceae bacterium
CGACGCCATCATCACGCCGGCGGCACAGGACTGGCTGCAGGCCACCCGCCTGCCCGTGCGTCGAAACGGCGTCGGCGCGCGTGCCCCGGCGTCCAGCCCCACGGTGTACGTGATCGGCGACGCCAAGGACGCCACCATGCAGACGCTGCTGCCCACCCTGGAGCGGCACCACGACTCGCTGACCTTCCTGCCCTGCCAGGGAAACCTGGCCGGCTGCCTCGACGCGGTTCACCGCATGTGCGAAGGCCTTTCCCAGTGCTCCCAGCGCCGGGGCATCGTTCTGGTCCGCGCGGGGGGCATCGTGAGCTGTGTGGCGAACCGGAATCCCAAGGTGCGGGCGGCCGTGCTGACCCGGCCATCCGACCTGTACGGCCTGCAGAAGAACCTGGACATCAACGTGCTGATTCTGGAGCAGGAACGGATGTCGCTGCGGCAGATGCTGGCAAGCATCGAGACGTTTTTGACGGGAAAAGGCTCACTGAGCCCCGCGGTGGAGGCAGCGTTGTCCGGGACCTCGGCCCCCGGCGTCGGCTGCACCTCCTGCAACGGAGCGAAATGACCATGCGCGTAGGTAATGTGATCGGCACGGTGACCCTCTCGCATCGGCTGGAGAACGTGGCCGGCGGCCGGTTCCTGATTGTGCGGCCGCGCGGGCTGGCGTCGCTGCGGGACGGCTCACCGAGCACCGCGGAGCCCATCGTGGCGTATGACGAAATCAGCGCGGGGATCGGGTCCGTCGTCTCGATATCCGAGGGTCGTGAAGCGGCCATGCCGTTCCACCCGCGCCTGGTCCCGATCGACGCCTATGTGGCGGCCGTCCTGGACCACGTGGAAGCCGGCCATCCGAAGTCCAAGTGAGGCAAGAACCATGGCGACGAAATCACTCGACATCAAGCTGGCCCGAATCAAGGCCGACCGGAACTGCAAGGAGTTCATCATCGCGGACGCCAAGGACGCGGACATGGCGTACGGCGTCGCGGCCCCGGGCAAAAGCCCGGAAATGCACGCCCACGAAGCGCGGTTTCGCAGCCTGGAGGATTATCGCGAGTGTATCCGACAGGTCGTCCGTCACGGCCGCGTCGACGTCATGCTGATGTCGGCCCATACGAACTCCATTCTCACCGTGCGCGAGAAGCTGTTCGAAAACTCCCACGTGACGCCCGCGGCCCGGGCCAATGACACCACGGACATCCACGTGGCGCGCCAGGGAGTGTACACGGGCGAACCCTCGCGGCCGTTCGAAAGCACGACCATCGATCACATCCAGTGCGGCTACATCGACTGCCGCGACGAAGACCGCGCGATCGGGGCAAATCTCGGACTGTACAGCGTCACCTTCAACAACGACGTGGAGCTCGACCGGCAGACGATGGAGCGATACAAAGCATTCCGCCTGGAGGCGGAGCGCAAGGGGTTCCGGCACTTCCTGGAGGTATTCGACCCCAACAAGCCGCAGAACCCCATCGACCCCGCTCAGCTCGGCGGATTCATCAACGACATGGTCGTGCGAATGCTCGCCGGTGTGCCCGACGTCGGACGGCCCCTCTTCCTCAAGATGGTCTACCACGGACCGAAGTTCACCGAAGAGATCGCCAATTACGATCCGAAGCTCGTCGTGGGCGTTCTGGGCGGGGCGTCCGGCACCACGTATGACGCGTTCAAGCTGATCGCCGAGGCCCAGAAATACGGCGCCCGCGTCGCTCTGTTCGGCCGTAAGATCAACAACGCCGAGCACCAGTTGGCCTTCGTCGAGATGCTTCGCCGCATCGTGGACGGCGACCTGTCGCCCGAAGAGGCGGTTCACGCCTACCACGGAGTTCTCCAGGCCCTGAACATCCGCCCCCATCGGCCCCTGGAGGACGACCTGCAGCTCACGAACGCGGCCGTGGGCTACGGCGGCGGACACACTATCAGCCTGCCGCCCGCACGGCGTGACGGTACCGCCCGCGCCCCATCCGGCCGCAAACCGCGCACCCAGCCGGACTTCTCCAAGATGACCAGCGAGGAGCGCCTGGCCTACCATCGCGGTCGGCTCCGCGGAATCGGGACGTGGTCATGACGGCCGTCAGACTCGATACCACGGGTCTGCTAAATCGCATCGCGGCCAACGGCGTCGTCGGGGCCGGCGGGGCCGGCTTCCCCACGCACGTGAA
>CAZBFW010000843.1:0-2149 GCA_964491135.1 uncultured Phycisphaeraceae bacterium
GCCCTGCTTGTAGTAGCACGTTCCGGAGTAATCGGCGCTTCGGGAGTAGCGTACGTGCACGCGGAGCCGGCCGAGCGGCCAGCCATCGGCGGCCGTTCGCATTCGCCGCTGCAGTTCGTCCGTGTTCAACCGGGTGCGATTGGTGAGATTCATGCCTTCCCTGGCGCGTGCCTGCGTTCCAGGACCCCGCCGCGACACCGCGGCATGGCCGAATCATCGCCTGGGGACGGCCGATTGGCAACGATCTGCACCGTGATGCGTGCGGCGACTACTGGCGGGGATGGCACTGCTGGTGGACCTGCTTGAGTCGCGAGGAGTCCACGTGCGTGTAAATCTGCGTGGTGGAGATGTCGGAGTGGCCCAGCAGTTCCTGCACGACCCGCAAGTCCGCCCCGCCCGCCAATAGATGCGTGGCGAAGCAGTGGCGGATGGTGTGCGGCGAGACGTTCTTGAGCCCCACCTGTTCGGCATACTTGCGGATGAGCCGCCAGACGTTGGTCCGATCCAGCGGCCGGCCGGAGCGGGACAGGAACACCGCATCCTGCGACAGGTCGCGCAGCATCCCCGGGCGCAGATGCGTGAGGTACTCACGCAGGGCCTGCAGGGCCGAAGACCCGATCGGGATGATTCGCTCCTTGTTGCCTTTGCCCAGGCAGCGAAGGTAGCCCACGTCCAGGTTGACGTGCCGGACGGTCAGTCCGGTCAGCTCGCTGACACGCATGCCGGTGGCGTACAGCGTTTCCAGAATGGCCCGGTCGCGGAGCCACAGATCGTCGCTGGGGTCCGGGGCGGCCAGCAGAGCATCAACCTGCTCGTAGCGCAGGGTCTTGGGCAGGTTTCGCCACTTGCGCGGGGTTTCGAGCAGTGAGGCCAGGTCACGTTTGATCCGTCCCTCAACAAAGAGATGTCGCAGGAACATCTTCAGCGACGCGAGGTGTCGGGCCACCGATGCCAGCGACAGGCCCCGGTTGTGCAAGGCCATCAGGTAGGATTGCACGTGTTCGAGGCCGATTTCTTCGGGAAGCACGCTCCGGGACATCAGGTGGTCCCAGAACTCGGCGAGGTCGGCGCGATACGCGGTCACCGTGGCCCCGGACAGACCGCATTCAACGAAGAGGTAATCCAGGAATCGCTTGACCAGCGGCGGCGGCAGCTTCGGCTGCGCGTCCGTGCGTTGTGCTTGCCGAACCGTCATACGGCTGTTTCCCCCGAACGCTCCGTCAATTCCGGAGCGGTAACCTCACTCACCCCTATTGCGCGTCTCTTCCAGACGCGTCACGCCTCGGTCCGAGCGAACCGGAGACCGCAACCGACACGAAGCGCTTTTCGTCCGTCGCCCCGCCGTCACCCCATGCAGCCGACCCCAGCGCGCCCGGACCTCCGATTCCACCCATTGTAGAAACCCGCGTTCATGATTCAACATCCTCAGCCGGTGCACCCGTATCGCGCATATTCTCGGACGATCGGTCGCGCCGGCCCAGTCGGTCCCGAATGCGCTGGGCCACCTCCGCCGAATCCCCACAGAACGAAACGGGAAGGAACACGCCCGGCGCCTTGTCCCCTCTGCCCAGGAAATGGCTCACCAGCCAGATCCCTTCGCTGCGAATCACCGAATCGCCGGCCGCATCCGAGCCCGGCTGCGCCAGGCGCCGGAGCCAGGTCGGAATGGTCTCATCCAGCTTTCGGATCAAGACCGGTTCGCCCGATTCGATGGCACCCGCGTTCACAAAGAACGGCTTGACCCGCGTCGCCCCGCCGCCGCGCTGCACCACCAGGTACCGAAACCGGTCGGGCGTGAGGGTCAGCCGCCCGTCTCGTTTCAACAGCCGCGCCGCTCGCTCCCACAACCCCTTGATCCGACCGGCCTGCTCGAACGCCTGCGCGGCGGCGGCCGCTCGCATCCGGTCTTCCAGCGCCCGCAGGTGGACCTCGTGGCCGCCAATCGCGAAGTCAACGGACCGGCGAATCTGCTCGTGATACGATTCCAGCGTTACAGACCCGTCGCACGGGGCCGGACAGCGACCCATCTCGTGGTACACGCAAGCCTGCCCCTTGGGCGCCTGCACCAGGATGTCGTGCTTGCGGCACAGGTCGAACACGTCCTCGAGCAGCTCAATGAAGGCGGCGCACTGGCCGCGGTCCGCGAACG
>CAZBFW010000844.1:0-2136 GCA_964491135.1 uncultured Phycisphaeraceae bacterium
ATGACCTCAAAAGAACGCATGATCCGGGCCCTGCGCCGCGAGGTGCCGGACCGCCTGCCCGCTACGGTCCATCAATGGCAGGACTACCACCTGCGCAGGTACCTGGACGGCATGGACGCGCTGGCCGCGTTCCGGCATTTCGGGCTGGATGCCTCGATCGCCTGCGCTCCGATCCTGCCGGACGAGTCTCCGGATTGGCGGCTGGAAACGAAGACGACCGATCTGGGCCAGGGCCGGTCGCGCCACCACGTGACCGTCCACACGCCGGAAGGAACGCTCACGTACGTCGTCGAGGCAAACCCGGTGACTCGGTGGATCGTGGAACACATGGTCAAGGGGCCGGATGATCTGGAACGGATTGAGCGGTACATGCCCGTGCCTCGACTGGACCGCGGCGCCCTGGCCCGCGAGTACGACCGCGTGGCAGACGACGGCATCGTGCGGGGGTTCGTCTTCGGCAACCAGGGTGGCTGCTGGCAGGACGCCTGCGAACTGTACGGACTGGAGCCGCTGATCATGGCGACCTGCGACGATCCGGAGTGGGTCCACCGTTTCCTGTCCGTGCTTCAGGCGAAGAAGCTGCGATTCATCGAGGAATCCCTGGCCGGCGCCCGATACGACCTGATCGAGACCGGCGGCGGCGCCGCGTCCAGCACGTGCGTTTCGCCGGGCCTGCACAAGGAATTCTGCCTGCCCTACGACCGGCAGCAGCACGACGCCATCCACGCCCTCGGTCTGCCCGTCGTGTATCACACGTGCGGCGGGATGATGCCCATCCTCGATCTGATCGTGGCCAACGGCTGCGACGCAAGCGAGACGCTCACGCCGCCCGGCATGGGCGGGGACGCCCGCCCGGCGGAGATCAAGCAGCGGATCGGCGGGCAGGTCTGCCTCATCGGCGGCGTGAACCAGTTCCAGGTGCTCGACTGCGGCGAACGCGAGGAGATCCGGACGGAGGTCTTCCGCCTGTTCGAGGCCCTGGGGCCGGGCGGAGGTTACATCCTCTCCCCCAGCGACCACTTTTTCGACACGCCGCCGGAGAACCTCGCCTGGTATGCCGAGGCCGCCCGCGAATGCACCTACGGCTGAGTCCGGCGGTCGGCCTACAGGTTGATCAGCACGCGAACCCCGCCTACCAGCGCGTCGCGAGCGTCCTTCAGACCGCCGGGGTGCGTGATGAACTGGATGTCCGGCGTGATCTCACACCACGGGGTGACCTGAATTCGGTAATACAGCTCGTACACGGTTTCGCGGTCGGCTCGCGCGTCCACGTTGTGCCGATACTGGCTGGACAAGATGCTCTGCGCCACGCCGAAGGCCAGCACGTCTCGATCACGCCCGGGGAGAATGCCCTCGTACTGCCCGCCGAAAGACCAGAAGTGCTGGATTTTGTTGAAGCGCCGGTCGGCAAAGCCGTACCGCAGGAACAACCCGATGCCCTGGGTGTCCTTGGCCTCCGCGTTCTCCTTCCAGACGAGCTGGTCGAAGCTGAGGTAGCCGCCCTGGTCGCCGCGATCGATCTGAACGGCGCGAAGGCCGCCGAGGTCATCGATGAACCGGGTCTTCATCCGGCCGGAATACCACCAGCCGAAGCGATAGTTGCCCGGCAGGTCTCCGTGTGCGGATGAGAACCGCGGTGTGAGCACCGCTTCCCATATCCCGTTGAACTCGGCCTCGCCGTGGAAGGTGGTGTCAAAGCCCGTTCGGGTCTGCTGCATGTACGCGTCCGCGGCCACCATATGGAGGTGGAACCAATCCACCGGCTGAATGCGGAGGTAGGCGCCCAGCGTCTTCGTATGCGGCACCGTGGGGTTGAAGTTCAGGGTCGAGTTGAGAAACTGACTCCAGGGGTTGCGGGCATATACCGGGTTGTCGAACAGGTCCACGGGCGTCAGCAACTTGCCGATGCGGAACTCGATCTTCTTGCCCAGCAGGAACTGCCGGTACCACCATTTGTCCACCAGGATGGATTCGTCGCCCTCGTCCAGCACAAAGGCCGTTCGGCTCAGGCTGCCCGCGTCGGCCTTCACGCCTTCGTTGAACGTCTCCTTCAGCCGGATGAAAACCAGCCCGCCGTCCAGCAGACCCAAGATCGGAAGAGCACACGTCTGAACTCCAGTCACGAGATTCCATCGC
>CAZBFW010000845.1:0-2133 GCA_964491135.1 uncultured Phycisphaeraceae bacterium
AACGCGTTGCATCCTCAGCCCTTGAGCCCGGAGGTCGCAAGCCCCGGCAGGAAGAAACGCTGCGTGAGCGCAAACAGAAGCAGCAGCGGGGCCACGGTCAGCGTGGTGGCCGCCATCAACAGGTTCCACGGCGTGCCGCCGTGCTGCTGCATGTAGAACTGCAGACCCAGGGCCAGCGTGAACGTGTCCTGGTGGTGCAGGAAGACCAGCGGACCCAGGAAGTCGTTCCAGACGTACGTCAGGTGAAAGACGGCCACGACGGCCAGGGCCGGGCGGGCCAGCGGCAGGATGATCCGCCAGAAAATCCCCCAGTGCGAGAGCCCGTCAATGCGGGCCGCGTCCGAAAGCTCCTCGGGTATCTGGAGGTAGAACTGGCGGAGCAGGAACACATTGAAGGCGTTGGCGAACCATGCCGGCACCCACAGAGGCTGCAACGTGCCGATCCAGCCAAACCATTTGAAGAGGAAATACGTGGGGACCATGATGGCCGGGAAGGGAACCATCATGGTGCCCAGGCAGACGGCGAAAAAAACGCCGCGCCCGCGCCATCGCACTTTGGAGAAGCCGTAGGCCACGATGGCACTGGAGAGCACCATGCCGGACACGCTGAGGACAGCCACGATCAGCGTGTTCCGCAGGAAAAGCGGGAAGTTCACGTTGTCACTGGTCCAGACGCCCTCGTAGCCGACACGTTCGACGCCTTGCTCATCCACAAACGTCGGTCGACCCTCGTAGAAATTCTCCCGGAGGTATTGCCCGGTCCGTTCCGGGTGCGCGGGAACCAGCGAAACCCGGGAAGTGCCCACATCCTCCAGGGGCTTGAGGCTGGTGCTGATCATCCACAGAAGCGGAGCGGCAAAGCCCAGCGATACGGCCACCACGAGGCCGAGATAGAAGATGCGGGCTGTGGTCTGCGGCTTCATGCTCAGGCTCCGCGATAGTGCACCCAGTGACGGCTGGACCGGAACGCGACGGCCGTCAGGGCCAGAATGATGGCCAGTTGCACCCAGCTCAGGGCGCAGGCGTACCCGAATCGACGATACGCGAAGGCCTGGTCATAGACGTACATGGTGTAGAAGTATGCGTTGCGCTGCGGACCGCCGCCGGGGAACATGACATACGGCGCGGCGAAGATCTGCCAGACGAAGATCAGGCCGATCACGATGTTGAAGAACATCGCGGGCGAGATCATCGGCAGCGTCACGTGCCACAGTCGCGACCAGGGGCCGGCGCCGTCGAGATGGGCGGCCTCATACAGCTCTTGCGGCACATCCTGGAGGCCGGCCAGATACACGACCACCGTGTGCCCGATGCTCCAGAGCCCCAGCATCACCACGCTCGGCATGGCCCACGAGGCATCGTTCAGCCAGGTCGGGCCGCTGATTCCCACCAGGGCGAGGGCGGAGTTGACCAGCCCGAAGCGAGCATTGAGCATCCAGGTCCAGATGATGCCGACGGCTACCAACGGCAGCAGGCTCGGCGCGAAGACGATCGAGCGCCAGAGCGTCTGGCCGGGGATCGGACGGTTCAACAGAAGGGCCAGCGACACGCCCAGGGCCGTCCCGATGGGCAGGGCCAGCGCGGCGTACACGGCCGTGTTCCGCAGCACCTTCCACACAAGCGGATCGGCAAAGAGCCCGCGCCAGTGTTCCAGCCCGACGAAGACGGGACGGCGTATGCCGTCAAACTCGCAGAAGCTCAGCGCGCCGGACAGCACGACGGGCACCGCCACGAACACGGCGAACCCGATCAGCCACGGGCTGATCCAGGCCAGCCCGCAGGCGATGCCGTCGCGGGCGGCAGGATGCGCGGCGGTTCGCTTCATGGGTACTCCTGGCCGTAGCGCGCCTGCCTCCGTTTCGCCTGCTCCGTTAACACGTTCAGGCGCAACTGGAGGGCCTCCAGGCGCTCGCGTGCCGGCACGTCGGTCATCCAGATGTCGCGGTAGGCGGCGCCGAATTCCGCGTTCAACTCGGTCCAGTTCGGCAGCGGCGGCACGATCTGCGCCTCCGGGCCGCGGGCGAGCCGGTCGTGTACCTCGATGGCCGGGTTGGGGTGCGTCTCCAGGAACGCCGGCGAGGGCTCGCGCAGCGGCGTGTTCTTGCAGTGCATCCAGCAGATCCACTCGATGGG
>CAZBFW010000846.1:0-2133 GCA_964491135.1 uncultured Phycisphaeraceae bacterium
CCCCACCCCCCTAACCTACACTCTTTCCCTACACGACGCTCTTCCGATCTGGGGATTGTCGGCGTGTGTATGCTGATCGGTTGTTCGAGTGGCGGAGTCGGCAGCGGGGGTGGGGGCGGCAGTCCGGTTGCGGTACCGCTGGATCTGAGCCAGAGCGGCGGGTTGGGGACCTTCGAGGTTCAGGCCGGGGTGCCGGCGGCCAACCGCGGCACGGGCCGCTTCTTTCTGTCCGACCTGACCGCGGGGAGCGGATCGCTCCGGCTCGACCCCGCCGCCGTGACGGTCACGCCGAACGGGCCGCAGGAGGACCTCTCTGCCGTCCAGTCAGGCGCGTCGCTGGTCATCACCGTCCGGGTTGACGCCATCGAGCGTCAGAACACGGTGTGCAGCGAGGGTGATCCGTACGGGCCGTTCCACGTGACGTTGGACGCGAATAACGTCCCGGTGTCGGTGTCCCCGCGCAGCGTTGCCCTGAGCGAGAGCACGATCGGCCTGGTCAACGCCGCTTCTTTCAGCCTGTGCATCCGGGTGGAGTCGCCGATCGACGCCACGGTGGAGATCGCCCGGCTGAACTTCAACCTGAACTCGTAGGGCGCTGCGCGCGGGCGCGCATGTCGCACTTCACGCCGCGCCGCCCGGTCGACCGCCCCCGTCCTCCCGCACCTCCATGTGCCGCGTCACCAGGCGGATCGTGTCGAGTGACACCCGGCCCTCCAGGCGGTCGTGGATGAGTCGGACCGAGCGGGTCCCCAGGTCTTTCGCCGCGTCCGCGACGGGCGCGTAGTCCCGAGGCTGCACCCAGTGATCGATGCTGTCCGGCCGCATCTGGGAAATGTACTCGCGCAGGTAGCGAAGCACCCGGGTCGGCGCCATGCGGAGAAACTCCGCGGCTTCGTCAACCGCGATTCGTTTCTCAAACAACTCGTAGGCGGCGCGGCGCGCGGCCGTCATCCTCGGCGGGCGCGGCTTCGTCGGGACCGCTTCGTTCACCGACGCCAGCGGCGGTTCGCCCAGATACTCCCGCACGGCGTCAACGAACTCACGACCGTAGTTCCTGAGCTTCTGTTGCCCGACACCATTGACGCGCAGGAAGTCATCCAGCGTTGTGGGAGCCAGGCGGGCCATGTCTCGCAGCGACACATCGGTGAAGATCAGGTAGGGCGGCACGCCGCGCCGGCGGGCCAGCTCCTTTCGAACGGCGCGCAACCGCTCGAACAGATCCTGCTTCACGTCGGCCCAGGTCTCGGCCTCCGCCTTCGTCTTGCGCACGGGCGCAGCCCGTGGCCGGGTCAGCCGGACCTCTCGCTGCCCGCGCAGCACCTCCCAGGAAATCGCGTTCAACTGGAGCACCGGCCGTTCGCCGTCGCTTCGCTGCATCAGGCCCTGGTCCAGCAACTGGTAGACCAGGTTCATCAGGGCCTTGCGGGGCACGTCCTTCAGCAACCCGTACGTGCTGAGCTGCTCGTGCCGGTGCCGCCGCGTCATCTCCGTGTCGCCGCCCAGCAGCACGTCCACCACGTGGCCCACCCCGAAGCGCTCCTGCACGCGGGCGACGCACGACAGGATCTTCTGTGCGATGACCGTGCCGTCCTCCACTCCTTCCGCCTCGTCCAGGCAGATGTCGCACGCACCGCAGTTCTCCCGCTCGTACGGCTGGCCGAAGTACTCCGCAAGCGCCCGATGCCGGCAGACGGCGGCGTTGGCGAACCGCTGCATCTTCCGCAGCAGCCGACGGGCCGCCTCCGCCTCCGCAGCGCTCCTGGAAATCAGAGAGTCCCACCGTTGCGCGTCCGCCGCGGAGTACAGCAGGACGCACTCGGCCGCCAGCCCGTCGCGACCGGCCCGGCCCGTCTCCTGCTGGTAATGCTCCACCGATTTCGGCATGTTCGCGTGCACGACGCAACGAACGTTGCTCCGATCAATGCCCATGCCGAACGCCACGGTGGCCACCACCACGTTCAGCGATTCCGCCGCAAACGCGTCCTGAATCCGGCGACGCGTGTCCGCGTCCAACCCGGCGTGGTACGCCTCTGCCTTGACTCCGCTGCGCTGAAGCCAGGCCGCCATCGCCTCTGTGTCCTTGCGGCTCAGGCAGTACACGATCACCGCGCTGCCCGCATGGCGACGCAGCAC
>CAZBFW010000847.1:0-2131 GCA_964491135.1 uncultured Phycisphaeraceae bacterium
CGCCCGGCAGAGACTGCAGCAGCTTGCACATGTCAATGGGATGCCCCATGACCACGACCTCACGACCCCTGGGTGAGGTGGTCGTCTTCTGCCCCGGAAGCGTGGTCGGCGCCATCTGCCCGCCGGTCATGCCATAAATCCCGTTGTTCACAAAGAACACCGTGATGTTCTCGCCCCGCGCCGCGGCGTGGACCGTCTCACTCATGCCGATGGACGCCAGGTCCCCGTCGCCCTGGTACGTGAAGACGAATGCGTCCGGCAGGGCCCGCTTGACGCCGGTGGCCACCGCCGGGGCCCGCCCGTGGCTGGCCTCGATCATGTCCACCGCGAAGTAGTCGTACGCCAGCACGGAGCAGCCGACCGGACAGATGCCCACGGTGCGGTCCGTCAGCCCGAATTCATCGAGCATCTCCGCCACCAGCCGGTGATAAAGACCGTGGCTGCAGCCGGGGCAGTAGTGGTGTGGCCGGTCGATGAGGGCATGGGGCCGCTCGAACACGCACTCGACGTCTGCGCTCGTCAGGGTTTCAGCCATGGAGCCCCTCCACGAATTTGCCGATTTCGTCCGCGACCTGGGCCGGCGTTGGCAGCACGCCGCCCATTTTTCCGAAAAACGCCACCGGGTGATCACCCGGGGCCGCCAACCGCGCGTCCTCCAGCATCTGCCCCGCGCTCAGCTCGAACACGAGCGTGCCTTTGGTCCGCGACATAAGCTCCCGCAGCGCTGCCGACGGATATGGCCAGCACGTCACCGGTCGGAACAGCCCGATCCGGATACCCTTTGCCCGAGCCAGCTTGGCGGCGGAATACGCCACGCGGGCGCAGATGCCGTAAGCCACCAGAAGATACTCCGCATCCTCCGTCAGGCGCGTGTCAAAGCGCTGTTCCTGGGCCGTGATCTTGCGATAGCACGCCTGGAGCTTCTCGTTGTGGTCGCTAAGGACCTCCGGTTCGAGGTACAGCGAATTCACGATGTTGTGCTTTGACCGGCCGTTGAGCCCGGTGGTGGCCCAGGGCTTCTCAACGGGCTTGACGGGCGGCGGCTGCTCGGGGATGTTCGCCGGCTCCATCATGGACCCGAGCACGGCGTCGGCCAGCACGAACACCGGCACCCGATACCGGTCAGCCAGGTCAAACGCGATGCGCGTGTGTTCGTACATCTCCTGCACGTTCCAGGGGGCCAGGCAGATACAGCGGTAATCACCGTGCCCGCCGCCCTTGACCGCCTGGAAGTAGTCGCTCTGGGACGCGGCGATGTTGCCCAGGCCCGGCCCGCCCCGCATCACGTTGATCAGCACGCAGGGCAGCTCCGCGCCGGCGATGTACGACAGGCCCTCCATCATCAGGCTGATGCCCGGGCTGGAGCTGGACGACATCGCCCGCTTTCCGGCCGCCGCCGCGCCGTAGATCATGTTGATGGACGCAACCTCGCTCTCCGCCTGGAGAAAGACCCGCCCGTGCGCAGGCATCAGGCTGGACAGCAGTTCCGGCACCTCGTTCTGAGGCGTAATGGGGTAACCGAAGAAGCATTCACAGCCCCCGTGCACGGCACCGATCGCCAGAGCTTCGTTCCCCTTGACGAGTCGTCGTGTGTCAGACATGGCTCTTCACTTTTTTTTTGCGAAAGACGCGGATGACCGTATCCGGGCACATGTCGGCACACAGACCGCAGCCCGTACACTGCTCCGGGTTTACCAGCTTCGCATAGCGGTAGCCGATAGCATTCAGCTCCTCGCTCATGCCCAGGCAGCCACGCGCGCAAAATCCCACACACAGTTCGCAGCCTTTGCAGCGATCCTTCTGAAACTGCACCAGATCCATACGCGATTCCTCTCTGCGACGGGCCACGGGGGTGTGTCGAGCTCCCGATGATCTCGGGGAGCAATTCGCGTGCCTCGCGATCCTGGACGGGCAGACGGTGAGACCGTGGTGTCGTCGTACGTCCCGTTGGACTGCCGCACGAATCGGCCCGGGGCCGGGTGCGACGTGGCCGGGCCCGGCCGGCCACCGTTATCGGCCATTCTATCACGACCCGGCCGGAGGGCAAATCGGCCGGATATCCTCCGAAACCTCTGGCAGCCCCCAGATCGGAAGAGCGTCGTGTAGGGAAAGAGTGTAGGATAGGGTGGGG
>CAZBFW010000848.1:0-2130 GCA_964491135.1 uncultured Phycisphaeraceae bacterium
ATGCACTACGTGCAGTTGGCGCAGTCCATGGGGGCGGCGGGGCCGAGTCGGCCGGGCGGCCCGGCCGCAGCGGGAGGCGGCCTGTTCTGAGGCACCGTGACGGTCTGCGTGCGGGGTTGAACCGCTCATGCTCATTCTTCCCATTCGGACGGAGACGCCGATCCGGGGCACGCCGTGGGTGAACTACGGCCTGATCGCGGCGAACGTCCTGATCGTCATCCTCTTCGGCACGTCGTCCGATCGGCGTTTTGCGCTGGAGAGCTGGATTCTGCAGCCGGCCTGGCCGAGCCTGCACCAGTTCTTCACGTATCAGTTTCTGCACGGTGACCACTTCCACCTGATCGGGAACATGCTGTTCCTCTGGGTGTTCGGGAACAGCGTGAACGTGAAGATGGGACACGTCCCGTATCTGCTGTTCTACCTGTCGGGCGGGATCCTGGCGGCCCTCGGCTTCGCCCTGACGAATGACTCGCCGATGTTGGGCGCGTCGGGAGCCATTGCCGCGGTCACGACGGCGTACCTGGCCCTGTTCCCCCGCAGCCATGTGACGGTCCTGTTCTGGTTCTGGATCATCCGGTTCTATGAGGTCCAGGCCACGATCGTGATCGGGCTGAAGATCATTCTGTGGGACAACATCATCGCGCCGAGTCTTGGCGGCCCGGACAACGTGGCGTACGGGGCCCACCTGGCGGGCTACCTCGTGGGCTTTGTGGGGGCCATGGTCCTTCTGTTGATCCGGGCGGTTCCGCGTGACCAGTTCGATATGCTGGCGCTGCTGAAGCGATGGAACCAGCGGCGGGCGTTTGCCGCGGTGATGTCCGATCCGAAGGTCCGGGCCCAGGCGGAGCTGGGCCGCGTGGCGCGGGTGGACAACCGTTCCGTCGCCGAGGTGGCGGCGGACGAGGCCCGGATGGACGAGATCACGGACCTGCGGACGCGTATCGGCGACTGCATCGCGGCCGGAGACGCAGGCTCGGCAGCGACGCTGTACGAGCAGTTGATGACCGTCGACCCCCGGCAGTGTCTGCCGGAACGGCTTCAGCTTGCGGTCGCCCGCGAATTCTACGCCACGGGGCGATTTCCCCAGGCGGCGGCCGCATTTGACCAGTACCTCAAACGGTATCCCAACCAGGCGGAGGACACGGAAATCCGCCTGTTGCTGGGCATCATCCTCGCGCGGGATCTGCGGCAGTATGAAACGGCGGAGCCGTACCTGGCCCAGGCCGCCGAAAAGGCGGCAACGCCTTCGCGACGCGGTTTGGCGGAGCAGTGGCTCCGGGACGTACGGGCGGCCCTGGGCCGACCGGCCACGGGCTGATGTCCGGGCCCACCGCATGAACCGGGAGGGCGGCGCCGGGCTGACCGAGGCGGTGCAGGTTAGCGGACGTGTGCAAGCGTCCCGCCGGTGGAGCACAGGCCCTACTTAAGCCCACGCGCCGGGCGAACCGATCTATACAGAGGTCACGGTGAGTCTATGCCCCAGGAAATTGCGTACATCAACGGTCGGTTCTGTCCCCCGCGCGAAGCGATGGTCTCTATCGAAGACCGCGGGTTCCACTTCTCGGACGGCATTTACGAGGTGGTGGCCGCTCACCACGGCCGGCCGTTCCGCCTGCCGCAGCACATGGCGCGGTTGCGCGAGAGCGTTCGCGGCCTGGACCTGCCGTTTGACCCGGATGCGTACGGGCTGGAACGGGTGATCCAAGAGGGGCTGACCCGCAGCGGGTTCGACCACACCCTGGTGTACATCCAGATCACGCGGGGCGTCTTCCCGCGGCAGCACGTCTGCCCGGTGGCGTTGGAGCCGACGGTGGTGGCGACCTTCAAGCCGATGCCGCCCGTGCCGGCCGAACGCATCGAAAAGGGCGTCTCGGTGAAGACGGCGGAGGACATCCGCTGGAGCAAGTGTTACATCAAGGCGATTTCGCTGCTGCCGAACGTGCTGATCAAGAATCAGGCGGTGCGGGAGGGCTTCTTCGACGCCCTGCTCGTCACGTCGTCGGGTGAGGTGCGGGAGAGCTGCTCCTCCAACGTGTTCCTCGTGAAGGACGGCGCGGTCCGAACGCCCCCGGCGGACGAGCACATTCTGCACGGCATCACCCGGGGCTTCATCCTGGAGTGCGCGGCGGA
>CAZBFW010000849.1:0-2129 GCA_964491135.1 uncultured Phycisphaeraceae bacterium
ACATCGTCGATCTCGCGGATGACCACGTTCACGGGCTTCTGTCGGAAGACGAGGCAAAGTACGTCGAGACGCACTGCGAAACGTGCCGCATCTGCCAGGTCGCGATCGAGGAAGCCGTCAAGCGGTACGAGGCCATGAAGGCCGTGCCGACCGTCGAGGCTTCGGAAGATCTCATTCAGCGCACAATGGGTCGCGTGCGATCCACGAAAGCGCGAGTACGGCGAGCCAAGAGAATCGCCGTGTACACCTGGGCCCTGGCGACCGCCGCGGCCGTGGCGATTGTGGGCGGGCTCCACATTTACTATGCGACGCTCTCGCCCACCCCGTACGACCTTCAGGTGTACGGCCAGCAAACGCTGTTGGCCGGCACGCAGGGATCGCTACGGGTGTGCCTGTTCGACCGCAAGGCGGACCGGCCGCTGCCGGGCGTTCCGGTGAGCATCGAGCTTTGCAGCCGGCAGGACAAACAGGTGTACCGCCTGGCCGGTTTCAACACGGACCGCGACGGCACCGGCAGCCCGAGGCTCAGCCTGCCCGACGTTCCCGACGGCGAGTACGAGCTTCGCGTGCGGGCGGCCATGAGCGGACCGGATGAAGTGATCACGCGTACGGTCAAGCTCACACGCTCATGGAAGCTGATGCTCAGCACGGACAAGCCGGTGTACCAGCCGGGCCAGACCATCCATGTACGGAGCCTGGCGTTGCGCCGGCCGGACCTGCATCCGGTCGCCGGCCAGTCGGTGACGTTCTCCATCACCGACCCGAAGGGCAACGTGATCTTCAGGCAGTCGAACGTATCCAGCGCGTACGGAATCGCGTCCGCGGACTGCCCGCTGGCGACGGAAATCCTGGAAGGCGCGTACGTCGTCGCCTGCCGCATCGGCGATACGGAAAGCAAGGTGGCCGTCGAGGTCAGGAAGTACGTGCTGCCGAAGTTCAAAATCGACGTTGCACTTGATGGCAGCTTCTACCAGCCCGGCCAGACCGTCCGCGGCACCGTGCAGGCCAATTACTTCTTTGGCAAGCCGGTCGCGGGCGGCGAGGCCGAGGTCGTGATGAGCACGACGGACATCGGTCTGACGGAGCTTGCCCGGACGCAGGCGCCGTTGGACGAGGCCGGGCGCGCCGAATTCTCGTTCCGGCTGCCGGATTCCCTGGTGGGCCGCGAGCAGGACGGCGGCGACGCCCGCGTCACGTTTGAAGTTGCGGTTCGCGACACCGCCGGGCAGGAGCAAACGCGATCCCTCTCCCGCACCGTGACGGCCAGCCCCATCCGCATCGAGGTCATTGCGGAATCGGGCCGGCTGGTGCCGGGCATCGCCAACACGGTCTACGTCTTCGCGAGCTACGCAGACGGCAGCCCGGCCGCCGTCCGACTGGCGGTGACGGGCGTTGACCATGAGGTGCAGACAAGCCCGCTCGGCGCCGCGTCTTTCGAGCTGACGCCTTCGGGCCAGACCGCCGCACTCACGTTGCGGGCCACGGACGCCCAGGGACTGACCAGCCGTCGCCAGGTGACGCTGGACGTCGGCCAGCTCAGCGATGACTTTCTCGTCCGCACGGACAAGGCCGTGTACGCCGGCGGCGATTCGCTGACGCTGACGGCCCTCGGCGGCGGCGTGGAACCGGTGTTTGTCGATTTCATCAAGGACGGCCAGACGCTGCTGACCGAGACCGTCGAGATGGTGAACGGCCGCGGCGAACAGCAGTTCGACCTGCCGCCGGATTTGTTCGGCACGATCGAAATCCTGGCGTACCGCTTCGGCCCCACGGGGTTGCCCGTCCGCAGATCGCGCGTGATCTACGTGGAGCAGGCCGGTGATTTGAGCGTCACGGCGGAACTCGATCGCGGCGAGTATCGACCGGGCGAGCAGGCGCGGCTCGTGCTGCACCTGGCGGACGAAACCGGCGCGCCCACCCCTGGCGCCGTCAGCCTGGCGGCCGTGGACGAGGCCGTGTTCTCCGTGCTCGAGCAGGCCCCCGGCATGGAGAAGACGTTCTTCGCGCTGGAGGAGGAATTGCTGAAACCCATCTACGCGATCTATCCCTGGTCCCCGAACCTCGAAACCAGCGCCTTTGATCCGAGATCGGAAGAGCGTCGTGTAGGGAAAGAGTGTAGGATAGGGTGT
>CAZBFW010000850.1:0-2126 GCA_964491135.1 uncultured Phycisphaeraceae bacterium
TCGGAGCCGGCTTCCAGCCGGCTTCTCCACGGACAGCCCTCTGTGCCGCCCGCCTGGAAAGCCGGCTGGAAGCCGGCTCGGACTCAAGAGAGAGCGAAACAAGAATGAGGAGACGGTCCGGCCACCCCCACCTGAAGGTGGGGGCACTGGCCGGTCGGCTGAAGCCGACCTCTGCTTCGCCATGCCGTGCAAGCACGCAAGCGGAAGAGAGATGCAGAAGGCGATGAGAGCGCAGTCAGTGCCTCGCCGCGGGTCTCACGTTTCGCGGTCGGCTCCGGATTGTCGCCAGCGGATCAGTTGCTCATCTGCTCTGGCAAGAAATTGCTTGTAGGTCTTCGTGTGGGGGGAGCGTATGACGCGAATCCGCCGTCCGTGCGACAGGACGATGTAGTCAAAGACCCGGCGTGAAGTGTCAATCTCCTCGATTTCGCGCCACTCGGCGGTGCGTGTGCGCCCGCCCCAGCGAACCCGCATTCCCAGGCTGTCGAAGCTTACGTACCAGGGCTTTCGAGCCAGCAGGAAGCCCCAGACGGCCAAGGCGGCGAATACGGTAGCCGCGCATCCGTGAAGCAAGGCCATGTCCCACCGCATTGCCTTGACGAATGGAATGAGAGCACCGTTCGGTGTCTCGACGAAATCGGGACGGGTCAGGTATCTGTAGCAATGGTGGACGTTTCCCAGGAGACCCATTACCAGAAGCCCCATGCACAGATGCGCTATCGTCTTCGGAAGCCGATGGACCGTCGTCTGAGAATCGTACGGTAAGCCGCATTCGGGGCAGCGGCCTTCGGGGGGCAGGCCGGTCCATCGGTAATTGCAGTCCGGGCAGCGCTTGACGGCGCGAGTATCGTGCATGACGGACGGCATTGTAGCGGCGCGGTCGATGCGTGAAAGGGGAACGCAATTCTTGGGGAGGATGGATGGGAGGCGGCCTGTGAGTCCGGCGGTCGTCAACAGCGCAGAGAGCCACGCGGCAGGGATGGACCTCTTTGATCCTCCCGGACTCGCGGTACAATGCCGCGCCGGCGCGGTCTGGAGTTAACTCCGGTCCGATGCGCGGCGGGTCTGCGGGCTGGCGGAGATTCCCGTGATCAAACACCTCGATTCCGGCATTGTCGCGGCGTACTTCGTGTCCATCTTCGCGGCGGGTGCCGTGCTGGCGCGGCGATCGGCCCGCCGATCCACCAGCGAGTTTCTCACCGGCGGGCGGACGTTCACGTGGAAGGAGACCGCGCTCACGCTGGTCGCCTTTGCCGTCGACCCGACGTACATGGGCATGGCGGGCGTCGCATTCATCTGGGGGCTATACACCCTTCAGTGGACCGCGGTGCACATCTGGTTCACAAGCTGGTTTGCCGCGATGTTCCTGGTGCCCATCTACTGGCGCACGCGGATCGTTACGACGCCGGAGTACCTTGAAAAACGGTTCAACGCTCAGTGCCGGGCCTTGTTCTCGGTGCTCATGGCGGTGATTCTCATCATCATCCTGACCAGCGCCCTGTACCTGGGTGGGCTGCTGCTGCACAAACTCCTGAACTGGTCGTTGCCGATGAGCGTCGCGTTCATCGCGGTGGTCTGCGGGTCATACGTCATTCTGGGCGGCCTGCGCACGGTGCTGACGCTGGATGTGTACCAGGGCGTGTTTCTGCTGATCACGCTGGGCGTCGTGGCGTGGCGGGCCGTGGCGGCGGCCGGCGGGCTGGCGGCGATCGCGGCGTCGGGCGTGCAGGGAAACGCGGGCACGCCGATCGCCAGCCTCATCCCGCCGCTGGATGCAGGCGCGCGGACGGGCACGTTCTTTCCTGCGCCTGCGGTCGTGCTTTGGGCCACCGTGGCCGGCGTGTCGTGGCTGGCGTGCAACTTCGGCACCGCCCAGCGCCTGCTGGCCGCCCGCAGCGAACGCGACGCCCAGAAGAGCCTGCTGGCGCTGGCGATCCTGGCGAATATCGCGTGCTTCGCCACGTTCATCATCGGTGTGGCCATGCGCAAGCTCCAGCCCGATCTGAAGGAGCCGGACGAGGCATTCATGGAGGTGATGCTGACCATGTTTCCCGTCGGCGCTCGCGGTCTTCTGGTGGCGGGGATGATGGCGGCGCTGCTCTCTTCGGTGGACGGCCTGGCGACCG
>CAZBFW010000851.1:0-2124 GCA_964491135.1 uncultured Phycisphaeraceae bacterium
TCAGGCCATTCGCTCTGCGACGGTCATGCGCGGTACACGAGGTAGATCGCGCAGAGAGAGCGGAACGGGAGGGCGTGCCGGACTGCTCGCATGGTTGTCTGCGGCGGCTCGGCCCGGGCAGCCGGCGGCGGTCCAGAGCCGGTCCGACCCATCCCGCTCGGCCAGACAAGACCTGCGGTTACGGGAAGGTGTCGTGGTTCATTCGATTCATGATCAGGCTGGTCTGTTGCACCCGCCGTGGATATCACCCTGCGGCTGCAGGAATAGGGCCTCATGACGGCGCACGGCCGGACCGTGCGGAAGGAGACAAGCGATGTTCGTATCCAAACGAGTTGGCGTCTCAATCGTGGTGGCGCTGGGGATCATCGCCTGGGCAGGCGTGGTCTCGGCCGATCCGGTTGTGATCCATGGCGAAGGCCAGGATCTGATCGTGGCGGATGCCTCGGCATCCATCTCGTCACTGCCCGGCGAGGTTACGCGCCGAGCCGAAGGCAATGGAGGCCCGCCCAAGCAGGCAGAGGGCAACGGCGGCCCGCCGAAGCCTCCGCCTGTTGAGCCGGCCGAACCTGCAGAGCCGCCGGCCCCGCCGCCGCCTCCACCGCCGCCTCCGCCACCTCCGCCTCCTCCGCCGCCTCCTCCTCCCCCGCCGCCGGTGGAGCCGACACCGTACGTTGAGCCGGCGCCGGTCTACGAGGAGACCAAGGTCACCACGTACGAGGAAAAGCCGGTTGGAGGCGAGTGCCCGGTGAGCTTCGCCATCAACTACACGCTGGTGACGGATGACATCTTCCGCGGCGTGAACCAGTCGGAGTATCCTGGCGAGGGCCGCGAAGACCTGAATCACTTTGTGACCATGGATCTCGGGCTGGACATTGCGCAGCTTGTCGGTCAGCCGAAGGGCCAGTACGGCGAGTTCCATTTTGCGACGCTGCTGGACTGGTTTGCGGGCCAGGACCAATTGGATCCGGTCCATGGCGGGCAGAACTTCCAGGAAGCGGACTACCACATCTGGTGGGAGTACTACGTGGAGCCGATCGCGACCACGTTCTCGCTGGGCTATTCGTTCTTCTCCTATGCGAACAACAGCGGCTTCAACTCACAGGAATGGTGGTTGAAGTTCGTGCATAACGACGCCTGGATGTGGAAGTGGCTGTTCCCGGACAATGACAAGGGTGTGCTGAACCCGTGGGTGTTCTTCGCCCAGGACGTCCGCCGGTCCGGCGGCGCCTGCTATGGAGAAATGGGCGTCTACCACGACTTCCCGCTGTTCGAGAACTTCACGCTGAGGCCGTCGGTCACGCTGGGGGCCGACCATCGGTATCTCCATGAACTGGCCGGCTCGGACTCCGGGCCCGCCACGCGGCTCGCGTTCCTCCAGTACGGGCTCTCCGCCCGGTACAACATCCGGCCGCTGTTGCAGTTGCCGGAAACCATCGGCGACATCACGATCGGCGCGTTCCTGTACTATCAGAACGCGTTCTCGAGTGTGCGCAACGATGACGTCGCCCACGACGAGTTCTGGGGCGGCATGAACGTCGGCTGGTCCTGGGGCGGCTGATCCCCGGTCCGACGTCTGACACATTCAGCGACGACATCGATCGCCGCCGCGTCGATATAAAATCGGCGCGGCGGCGATTTGCTTTTGCCGCCGGGGCCTGCGGTGAACGACGAGCAGAGCCGGCGCCGCTCCCTTGCCGCCAGCCCGGAGGCCGGTACACTATCACTCGATGGACCGGCTGGCGGCGACCAGGGCCCTGCGTGCAGCGCACTGGGTGTGACGCCCGGGAAGGCGCATCCGTGGGAGACCGCGGAGTGGTGCCGCACACCCACCGGTCGTAGGTTCGGGCAAGCGGTTGAAATATATCGAAATGACGGCGGCCGGGCGGGCTCAGCCTGCCTGCGGACTTCTGTTGTCTCTGATCAATGTCGGAACTTGACCATGATTGTCGGTGTGCCCAAGGAAACATTTCCGGATGAGCGACGGGTTGCCCTTGTGCCGGACGTACTGCCCGCGCTGACAAAGGCCGGCCTGGAGGTGCTGATTGAGACGGACGCCGGCGCGGCGGCCGGCTTCGGCGATCCGGCATATACGGCCAGGGGCGGCCGGATTGCCTCGTCTCGACA
>CAZBFW010000852.1:0-2116 GCA_964491135.1 uncultured Phycisphaeraceae bacterium
CTGGTGCAGCGGATCGAGGCGAACCTGATCATGCGGAACTACCAGGGGTTCCTGGGCGGTGAGGGCACGATCAAGGGAAGCCGCGGATAGTTGGCGGGCGTGGGCGCCCGGCGGACGGTTCCGGACGGGAAACCGGATCCGGAAGGCAAGCGGTGATGATGGGAAGTGGTCGACCGGCGCATGGCGGGATCGTGCTGAAGAGCCCGCGAGAGATCGAGTTGATGCGCCGGGCGAATGCGGTGGTGCATCGCGTGCTGGAGGAGATGCGGGGGCTCGTGAGGCCGGGCGTCACAACCGGTGCCTTGAACCGGCGTGCGGAAGAGATGATTGAGGAGAGCGGCGGGGCGCCGCTGTTCAAGGGGGTGGTGAATCCGCAGGCTCGCTTCCCGTTCCCTGCGGCGCTGTGTGTCAGCGTCAACGAACAGATCGTTCACGGCATTCCGGGTGACCGGGCGCTGAACGAAGGGGACATCGTCAGTATTGACTGCGGGGTGCGGTTGAACGGGTACTGCGGCGATGCCGCCGTGACGCTGGGGGTCGGGCGGGTGTCGGCGGAAGCGGAGCACCTGCTGCGGGTGACGGAAGGGGCCTTGGCCCTGGCCGTCCGCGAGATTCGGCCCGGTCGGTGCTGGAGCGAGGTGGCCCGGGCCATGCAGGTGTACGTGGAGGGGCAGAACCTCTCCGTCGTGCGGGACTTTGTGGGGCACGGGATCGGCCGGCAGATGCATGAGGAGCCGAAGGTCCCGAACTACTGGGACGGACAGCGCCGTAGCGAGGATTTCCGGCTGGAGCCGGGCCTGGTGCTGGCCATCGAACCGATGGTGAACCTGGGAACGCATGAGACGAAGGCGACGTCGGACAGTTGGACGGTGGTGACGCGGGACGGCAGGCCGTCCGCTCATTTCGAGCATACGGTGGCGGTCACCGCATCGGGATCGGACGTGCTGAGCGACGGGCGGACGGGGCCCGCAGCGGGTTCGTCGCGTGTCGAAAGGCAGGGTTTGAGATGAAGGTTCGAGCGAGTGTTCGGCGGATTTGCGAGAACTGCCGAATTGTCAAGCGAAAGGGCGTGGTGCGGGTGATCTGCACGAACCCGCGTCACAAGCAGCGTCAGGGCTGACGGGCGAAGGAGACCAGGCGTGCCACGTGTAGCAGGCGTCGACATTCCGAACGACAAGCAGCTTCGGATCGCACTGACCTACATCTACGGGGTCGGCCCCCACACCGCCATGCAGGTGTGCAAGGAGGCCGGCATTGACCCGATGGTGCGGGCGAAGAATCTGACGGAAGACGAGATTTCGCGTGTGGCGTCGGTGATCGACCGGAACTACCAGGTGGAAGGTCAGCTCCGTCGGATCGTCAATGCGAACATCGCGCGGTTGCGTGACATCCGCTGTTTCCGGGGCATGCGGCACCGTCGCGGGCTGCCCGTACGGGGGCAGCGGACGCGGACGAACGCCCGGACGCGAAAGGGCCCGCGCAAGACCGTGGCCGGCAAGAAGGGTGTGAAGGAGTTGCATCGTGGCTAAGAAGGCATCCGGCAAGCGAAAGACGCGTCGCAGCGTGGCCCGGGGGATCGCCCACGTGAAGGCCACGTTCAACAACACGATGGTGACGATCACCGACCTGAGCGGCGAAGTGCTGTGCTGGGCGTCGGCGGGCACGGTGGGCTTCAAGGGAACCCGCAAGAGCACGCCGTTTGCGGCACAGAGGGCGGCGGAGCAGGCGGCGCAGGCGGCGAAGAAATACGGCATTGTGGAGTTGGAGGTCCGGGTGAAGGGTCCGGGTTCCGGCCGGGAGTCGGCCATTACGGCCCTACAGGCCGCGGGCATGAATATTCAGTCCATTGAAGACGTAACTCCCTTGCCGCACAATGGATGCCGACCGGCAAAGCGGCGGCGGGTTTAGGGCCGCGGAAGCGGCGGCCCGATGCCGGCCGCGGAATCGGGACTGTAAAGAACGATTGGATCAGGCGAGCAGTCATGGGACGATATCTGGGGCCGGCGTGCCGGCAATGTCGGCGAGAGGGCAAGAAGCTTCACCTCAAGGGTGTGCGCTGTGAGACGGCCAAGTGCCCGCTGGAGCGGCAGTGGCGGAACTTCCCGCCGGGCATGCA
>CAZBFW010000853.1:0-2111 GCA_964491135.1 uncultured Phycisphaeraceae bacterium
GCATACTCAATGCGACGTTTGAGTATCCCACCGGCGGTGCGACGGCGATTGAAACTGCTCTGAAAATCCTCCACAAGCAGGACGTGCCGAAGGAGATCACGCTCGGCTCACGCCTGTTCACCAAGGAGAACGTCGAAGCCGGCGGCAAACCGATCGCCGTGCCGATAACCACCGAGGCGGAGTAACATCCAGCACACGCGGAGCCAACCCCACCGATTCGGCACAACCTGCGCGGCACACGGGGGAGTCGCACTTCTGCCACGTCGCGGGCCTCCGGAAGGGCACATCCCCCGTCGCCGGGCCTTGCCGGCTGGGCCCGCCCCCGGCCTCCCACCTTCGCTCCGGCCTTTGCTTTTGTGCCCGGGAGAGGCCGAAACCAGACCTCCCGTTGGGGGATTTTCTGCCCGCGTTCCGCCGCCATTTTTCCCTCACCCCGGTCCCCCCCACTTTCCGATAAACCGGGAGCAATCGCGTTATCGGAACGTTACCGTACGCTCCGGACGGGGGTTCCCCGACCAGCATTCGTTCAAGAATACAGGAGGTCCTAGCCAATGTCGGAACGGAACTTTGGGAACGATTACCCCACCACCATCGGCGCCGATGCCAGCTTCAAGGGCGAGCTCAAGTTCGACCAGAGTGTGCGCCTGCTCGGCCGCTTTGAAGGCTCCATCGAGACGAAGGGTAACCTCTTCGTCGCCGAAGGCGCATCCCTCGAGGGCGAGGTCAAGGCCGGCGACATCACCGTCGACGGAAACATCAAGGGCAACCTGAACGCCTCCGGCAAGGTCTGCCTCAGCGCGTCCTCCAATCTCGAGGGCGACCTGAACGTCTCGCGGCTGGAAGTCGCGGACGGGGCGGTGTTCATCGGACGCTGCGTGGTCGGAACGAACAGCCAGAATCGCTCGGCGGCTTCCATCGGCGGCTCGACCCCGATCAAGCCGTCGATCCCGGATGCCCAGAAGGACAAGGGAATCCCGCAGCCGGCGATCATCAAGAAGTGATTCCTGGACGAACGGTCAGGGGAATCCCCCTGCTCGCCCGGGCGGCCGTCACCGGCCTTCAGAAGCGCCTCCGGATGCCCGCCCGTTAAGTCGGTGCCCCCGCCGTTCCGGACCACCGTCGCCCTCCCCGCGGACGGGCGATCCCGGAACGGCGGGCCGCACCGGCCGGAAGGTTCGCGGACCCGGAGCCGACGACACGAGCAACGCATCATGTTTGTAAAGCTCAGGTCTGAAAAGAGCGGCGACTCGACCGATCCGAAGGACGACAAGACTCCGACTCTCGCCGCCCAGACCCGCCAGATCATCTGCATCCATTGCGGCGGACACAACGAGGTCGGCGTCAAGGCCATGTCCGTATTCTGCAAGCACTGCAGCCGCCGGCTCGTCGTCGAGGACTTCCAGATCAAGGGATTCCACGCCGCCCGCTCCTTCGACACCTGCGGCGACGTCATCGTCGAAAAACGCGGCCAGCTCGCCGCTTTCGTCCGGGCCAAGAACCTCGTCGTCCGCGGCAAGGTCAAAGGCGACGTGGAGGCACGCGGCCGGGTCGAGATCAGCCGCACCGGCGAAGTCCAGGGCAACGTCACCGCCCCCGCCCTCGTCGTCGAGAGCGGCGGCATGATCGAAGGCCAGGTCCGCATCGGCCAGCCCCCCAACCGCCCCGGCCCCGACCCCACCGACCCCTGACACTCCGCCCCCTCCGCGCCAGGAAAGGCCCATCACGGTGTCACGTCGAAATGCGCCAGTCCGTAAGCATCCTCGCACGAGTCGGCCGCCGGATCGAGCAGAGACAGGTAGACTTCCAGGTACATCTCGCCCGCCTCGCCGGTGGTGATGGTGCACAGCAGGCCGGACGGACCGGCTGCCGGCGGCGCGTCATCCTCCGCGTCCTCCGCCACAGCACCCAGGAATTCCGATTCGACCACCTGGTACCGGGCGAAGCCGGGCGGCATCCAGCCGTGTTGGACCAATTCCACGCCCTCGAGCTCGGCGTAGCGGAACTCGAACCACTGGGCATCCGCCCAGTCGCCTGATGTCGCCTGCGCAGCGGCCGCAATGCCCGTCAGATCGGAAGAGCACACGTCTGAACTCCAGTCACCGCTCATTATC
>CAZBFW010000854.1:0-2103 GCA_964491135.1 uncultured Phycisphaeraceae bacterium
AGGGCAGAGGACGGATCGTTGGGGGACTCGCGAGGGCGGAATCGGCGGCGGAATTCCGAGCTAAACCGGGCATCGATAGGGGCCGATAACACGGTCGAGTGCAGGGGCCGAACGATGAGACCGCCCACACATGACCGTTCGCGTGATGTCGGGTCCTTCTCTCGCCTGGTGAGCGAGTGGAGCCGGACGACACGCGCTTTGCCCGACCCCTCGCCCGCTCCGGAGCAGATCTGCCGCGCGGTGCACGCGGAGATGCGTGCGGAAACCGGGCGTGCCCGGCGGATCGCGGTCCTGGCCTGGCTGCTGTGGATCGCCACAGTGGCCGGTGCCGGCTACGCCTTGTACAAACAGGGCGGACAGATGGCCGCCCTTCAGCAGGAGCGAACGTCGCTGTCGGCCGAGCTCTCAAGCCGGCGGGCCGAGTCGGACCGGCAAACCCGCCTGGTTGAGCGTAAGCAGGCGGAGCTGGACGCCCTTCGCCGCGATGCGTCCGCCGGCACACACACGTCGGCCGCGCTGAACGCGGAGATTCAACGCCTCAGCGCGGAGTTGGACCGCACCCGCGTCCAGCTCAAGGACGCCGAACAGCGCGAGGCCCAGGCTCGCACCCGGTGGGCCTACGCCGAAGGCGAGCGCGACGCCCTCTACAGCCATCTGAACACTCTGCTCGAACGCATCGAGAACGCGCTGAAGAATGCCGAGCCGCAGGCCGAACCAACGTTCGATCCCGCGTTCGACGCCGCGCCGCCCGAATTTCCACCTGCGCCACCGCCCACCAAGGATTAGCTGCCCCACGCCATCCAGTCTGTAGGGGCCGCCATGCGGACCGGCGCCGGCTACTCCGCCCCTCATGTTCTTGCGACAAAACACTGCTCAAGAAGCAGTGGCACACAGTGGGACCCTACCACAAACACAACGGGCCGTGCGTTTTCCGCGGCGCTGCGGTACGCTTGGCGGCGGGCCGGAGGAGGTGCGGGTCTTGGCGCTGACACTCGAACAACCGGCGGCGCGGCGGACGGAGCGCATCGTCTCCATCGACCTGTTCCGCGGACTGACCATCCTGGCCATGATCTTCGTGAACCATCTGAGCCCGCTGCAGGACATCCCGGCCTGGATGAAGCACATGCCGGCGCAGCAGGACGGCATGACCTTCGTCGACGTCGTCTTTCCGGCCTTCCTCTTCATCGTGGGCATGGCCATTCCGTTGGCCGTCGGGAGGCGGCTGGAACGCGGCGAGTCGCGGCTGCGCGTGGCCGGACACGTGCTGATGCGAACGCTGTCTCTGCTGGTCATCGGGGTGTTCATGGTGAACATCCGCAGCCTTGATCCGGCCGCGACGGGCATGAGCCGGGACGCGTGGGTGCTGCTGATGTTCATCTCGGTGATACTGGTATGGAACCAGTACCCGCGGGCAGAGGGCTGGTGGCACCTGTTCATCGTGCTGCGTGTTCTGGGGGTCGCGGGGCTCATCTGGATGGCGGCCATCTACCACGGGCACTGGGGCGATGCGGTGACGCGGATGCAGACCGCGTGGTGGGGCATTCTGGGGCTCATCGGCTGGGCGTACCTGTCGTCGACGCTGACGTATGCCGTGTTCCGCCGGCGGCCGGCCGCCCTGGTGGGCATGCTCGCGCTGTTCATTGCGTTGTACATCGGCGATGCGAAGGGGCGATTGGATTTTGCCGGCCCCGTGCGCGACTGGGTCTGGCTGGGCGGGCACATCGGCGGGCATGCGGCCATCACGGTGGCGGGCATCCTGGTGACGATGATTCTTCTGGACGCCCGGCCCGGCCAGACGCCTGGCCGAAGGATGCTCGCGATTCTCCTCTTTGCGGCAGGGCTGTTCGCGGCCGGCTATCTGCTCCGCCCGCTGCACGGTATCTCCAAGAACATGGCCACGCCGACGTGGTGTCTGTACAGCTCGGCCATCTGCTGCGTGGCGTACGTGATTCTGTACTGGCTGGTCGATGTTGCGCAGTGCGTGCCGCTTGCCCGGCCACTCGCGCAATCCGGCGCAAACCCGCTGCTGGCCTACATTCTGCCGGATATCTTCTGGGCCGTGTTGGGATTGCTCGGCGTCACGTTCTTCAGCGAGCACTGGAA
>CAZBFW010000855.1:0-2100 GCA_964491135.1 uncultured Phycisphaeraceae bacterium
TGGAGATCGGCTGCGAGGCGTTCGATTTCGATACGGACGGCGACGTGGACGTGGGCGATTTTGCCGCATTCCAGGCCGTATACTGATGTGTGGGCGAGATCGGGCTGGGGAGGAAGGGCTGCCTGCTGCTCGGCGGGCGGGCGGGGAGTGTGTGTTTCGTTTTGAACAGGGAAGCATTCGGCGTGCGGATCACCGCACGAAATGAGTCAGCCGATGGGACGTATGTCAGGACAGGAGCGACCAAGCGTGAAGAAGCAGAATCGATGTTGGGGAATGTGGCGGATGCCGTTGTACGTTGCGGCGGGGTTGGTGATGGGCACGGTGGTTGCCGGGGCGTCGGCGCAACCGATTCAAGCGGGCGATCACTACACGGCGGACATCCCGACGCCTCAGGAGTACAAGGGCGTGGGCGACGGGGGGCCGGTGTCCGGCTGGAAGTATCGTCTGCACCATCCGGAGGCGACGTACATCGCGCTGCACTTCGTGGATTTTGACCTGGGGCCGATGGATTACCTGGTTGTTTCTGACCCGTCCGGCGAGCAGTCGTACGTGCTGGACGGCCGCGGCAAGATGGACGCGGGGACGTTCTGGGCCCGGCACATCAAGGGTGACACCGTGGATCTGGAGCTCATCCAGATGGACCCGGAGGGCGCCCCGGGGTTCCAGATCGATGAGTACGTGGCGGGTTTCCTGGATGTCGGCGACGGGTCCAAGGCGATCTGCGGCACGGACGACAAGGGAAATGCCGTCTGCTATCAGACTTCGCACCCGGAGGCGTACCAGCGGGGGCAGGCGGTGGCCCGGTTGCTCAGCGACGGCAGCGCGTTCTGTACGGGCTGGCTGGTCTCGGCGGACAACCACCTGATCACGAACGAGCATTGCATCTCGTCCGCGTCCGGCGCCCTGAACACGGATTTTGATTTCGGGGCCGAAGCCCCCACCTGTGGCACCCCGAACTGCAGCGAGTGTTTCCCCGGAACCGTCTACTCCGGCGCGACGTTCATCCAGGACAGCTACAACCTGGACTACTGCCTGGTGCAGATTACCAGCGGCAACCCCGCGGCCACGTTCGGCTACCTGGAAATCGACAATCGCGTGGCGACCGTGGGCGAGCAGATCTACATTGTCGGGCACCCGGGCGGGCGCGCGAAGGAGATGAGCATCTACAGCACGGACCCGGCTGACACGGGCGGCGTGGCCCGGGTGTACTCCATCACGCAGCCGGCCTGCCAGGGCTCGGGTTACAGTGACGTGGGATACTACGCCGACACGGAGGGCGGGTCGTCCGGATCGCCGGTGCTGGCCATGTCTTCGCATAAGGTGATCGCGCTGCATCACTGTGCGAACTGCCCGAACCGCGGCGTGCCCATTCACCTGATTTACTCGGAGATCGAGCCATACCTGTACCCGGGGCCGGCCGGCGTTGTCGCCCTGGACCGCGGTTCGTACGGCTGCGCGGACACCGTGGAGATCGAGATGCGCGACGGAGACCTGGGGGGCACGGTGACGCAGGCCGTCAGCGTGACGACCTCCGGCGGCGATGCGGAGACGGTCGTTCTGCAGGAGCTCGACCTGAACGGGGCGATTTTCGCCGGATCGATCGGTACGGCGAGCGGAGCCGTCACGGCGGGCGACGGCACGCTGCAGGTGGAGCATGCCCAGACGCTGACGGTGACCTACATGGACGCCGATGACGGCGCCGGCGGGGTAAACGTGCCGGTCACGGACACGGCGGGTGTGGACTGCCAGGCCCCGCTGATCTTCTCGGTGCAGGCCACGTTCGTGGAACCGCGAGCCGCGGCGGTGCAAATCACCGCCAATGAGGTGGTGCGGGGAACGGTGCATTACGGCACCACCTGCGGTGTGTGGACCGGTAGCGCGACGGGGACGGGATACGCAAGCCCCGCCAGCGTGGACCTGACCGGCCTTCAGGACGGCACGACGTACTATTACGCAGTGGACGCCGCCGACGAGGCCGGCAACACGACATCGGTCGACAACGGGGGGCAGTGCTACAGCTTCACCACGCCGGAGGTTCCGGACTTCTTCACGGAGCTGTTCACGAGCAACAACGACCTGGACAACGTGACGCTGACGTTC
>CAZBFW010000856.1:0-2097 GCA_964491135.1 uncultured Phycisphaeraceae bacterium
TGAGCACGTGATACGCCACGCCCCCCACGCTGGTCCGCAACGGCCTCGGCATGCCTGCCAGCCTACCGGAAACCCCTCCACTCTGTCAAGGAAAGATTCCCGACCCCTTTGTCGGTACGGTGTTGAAATGGCTGTCCGAACGGACGTCCGTCGTCTACGTCATCATGACCGCCAACGACGTGTCGAAGCTGCCCCCGGAGTTCACGCGCAAGGGCCGGATCGACGAGATCTACGGCATCTACCTGCCGACACAAGCAGAGCGGGTGGACATCTTCCGCATCCACCTGGGGCTCAAGGGCCGTGACCCTTTGAAGTTCGACCTGGAGGCCCTGACGGAGGCCACAGAGGGCTACACCGGCGCGGACGTCAAGGAAGTCGTGACCCTGGGCCTGAAGCTGGCGTTCCACACCGGAAAGGAGCTGTCCACGGGGCACCTACTGGAAGCCGCCCCGGAGATCCGGCCGCTGTCCCAGACCGACCCGGAGCGGGTGGCCGCCATGACGGCGTGGCTGGATCGGCATGCGAAACCGGCGAGCAGAGGGGGCCATGATGGTCGTAGCCAGAGAAACGGTGGACGCAGGAAGCGGTGCGTGTCGGTGTAACCGCAAACATCTTGCCGTTGAGATTTGCGCTGGTACAGGGGGGCTCTATCTGAATCTCACGGCCGCAGGCTACCTGCTCGAACCGTGTCTTTCCCCGAACGCAGTAGCCGCGCATTCGGTCTGCCGTCCGCAATGAATTCGTGACTTGAGAAACCGTGTGCGCGAATCGCGCATGCAGGCGCGCCCGGAGATTCTGTGGGAGCCCTGGGTGAGCAATCACCCAGGGCCACCCGGCCGTTGTTCTCTTTGCGTTGCACTCATTCCGTCCCCCCCTCACCCGCGCCCTTATGCGCTCCGCCATCTCGCAGTCGCGCCTGCAATTCCATACAAGTATCATAGATGAATCGCGTGCAGCCCCTACTCACCTCCGTCCACTCCCGATTGGTCTTGCCGACTCTCATGAGTCGAATCTCTCGTCCCTTGTCATTCACCACTCGTCCCTCCGAATCAACCCGCAACGATGCGACGTCAAGTCCCCATGGTATGGAGAACGACGCGAGATTCCCGATGTCCACTCCATATGCCCTCGGGCAATACTCTGATCCGGGCCGCTCAATGATGCGCACCCCTCCGTCCGGCAGGTTCTCCACGAACGTGCAACTCCGGAATTCCTGCTCTGAGGCCGGGAATTGCCCGCCGTGCTCTTCGGCGAAATACACGAGCCCCGTGAACATGTCCTCGGCAGCGAAGACCGTTCGATGATAGTCACGATTGATGTGACAGTAGATCAGCCACAAGCACACGAGCAACACTACACCAAGCAACCCGATACAAGCGTTCCGTCGTCGCATTTTGGCAAAGCCTCGCTGCGCTGACGCTTCCGCGGGCAGACAGCGCCAACGCTACCGTGTGTAGCAGTCGTGCATCATTCTATCGAACCAGTCACGCGCATAGTCTCGGCAGTCGTGGATCCACGTCACATAAGGGTAGCCACCGGGAGCTTCCGCCTTGATCTTCGCCACCATCGAGCTCGCACAAGCGCAGTCTACGTCACCGGAGAGGTATACAAAGTAATATGGATCCCCATCTGGGCGCGGCGCACCAACGAGCACACGGCTGATCCCCAGATCGTCCCAGCCCCACTGGGCCCCGCCCTGTGCATCGGCCTCGAAATCGTGGTCGTTGCCCTCACAATCCACGACAAGCTTCTCATGCCCCCCGTAGGACCAAACAGAACCGATGCCGAAGGGCAGGACCCCCTCCCGAAGCCTCAGTACTTTCACCGTGCACCAGCAGCATTTTCCCCAGTGGGCGTTGACGAGCGACGTTAGGGCGCTGCTGTACCACGGTAAGCAGCCCGAGCACCTGCACGCTTTCATCGCGTCTGCCCATTGTCCGCTGCGGTTGAGATACGTCTTCTGCTCGCGGTGAATGCCACTCGATTTGTTCGGATTCCCCCAGGGCTGTTCTGTTTGGCAGCATACCCACTTCCGGGGATCATCGTACATCTCCAAGCCGAGGGCATCGTTGGCGATCACGCTGCGGTTCGCCACGT
>CAZBFW010000857.1:0-2096 GCA_964491135.1 uncultured Phycisphaeraceae bacterium
GGTCGGAGGCTCGGCACGGCGCATCAGCATCTCGATGATCGTCGCGCCGCCGGAGAGACTGGCTCGCTGCCGAAATACCAGTTCCTCGTCGACGCCCAGTCCCGCCTTCTCCATGGCCTGCTTGTAGCCTTCAAAGCGGTCGAGATGGTCGCAATCCGGCACGGCGTTCATGGCGAACGCGATGCGCCGATGCCCCAGGCCGATCAGATACTCGACCGCGCGGACGCTGTCGGCTCGCGAGTCGCAGTCGATGAAGCTCACGTTGGGAGAGTCAAACCGTTCGCTGATCACCACCGCCGGGAAACCCTCGTCGGCAATCGTCTGGCAAATGTGCCGCGACTGCGCCGTGGTGCGCAGCAGCACGCCCCGCACCCCCATCCGCACGAAGAACTGCGTGTACGTTTCGCTCGTGGCCTTGTCGCGGTTCACGTTCAGCATCACGACGTTCAGACGCGACTCGTCCAGGCCGCGAAGCACGCCCGCGACCAGGGCCGAGTCGTACACGCCGTTGAGCAGCGCCGAATCGTAGATGCTCGCCTGCCGGCCCACGTGCGCGTAGCCGATGTTCGTCGTCACCCGTCGGCCCATCGGCGCCACGTACCCTTCGCCGTTGACGACCGCCAGAACCTTCTCTCGCGTACGCGGTGTCACAACCGGATCGTTGTTCAACGCACGGGAGACGGTGGCGATCGACACTCCGGCCCGTTTGGCGATGTCCCGTATCGATGCCATGGATCACTTCCTGCGTGGGCGGTGCCGACTTCTCCTTCCGCCGGCGCCTCTGTTACCGTAACTGTTTCTTCCCTTCGGCAAGCGGAGTCGTTTGACCCTAATCAGACCCACAGGCTCCGTCTGCGTTTCTCGGCTTCTGAAGCCGCTGGCAAGGCCGGGGCTGGACGCGATGCACCCGCCCGGTCCAGGATGGCGGTGCCGGGACCCGCATCCCAACCAGCCACAACTGACTTCTGTCGCCCGCCTGCCCGCACTCACGGATCGTCGAAACGCGTTTCGACCCCGGCACGCGAAACGTGCAGGCTGCCGGACCGGCGACCTTGTGTTCATCCAACGCGGCGTCCGTGCCGTCTTCCTTCTCGTCGCCGGAGCACGGCCACGCTGCCGAACACCAGCAGCAAAGCCGCCGACGGCTCCGGAACAATGAACTGATCCGCCACGCCGGCGAGATACGTCCCGTACGCGCTGGGCATGCCCAGGCTCGCGAGGACGGCGGTCAGATCGATGTCGCTGACGTCATCTTGATAAATGTTCCCGTAGATGACCAGCGCCGTGAGCAACGTGCCGCGGTTGTTGGCGTGGTAAAGGTCGGTGGAATGCAGATTGCTCCACCCGGTGCTTTCCCACGCGTCACCAACCGGAGCCGCGAGTGACGTGCCCGCACCGGCCAGGGCATTGACGTCGCCGGTGGACAGGTTGTAGCCGTCGCGCAGCTCCTGCTGCATCTGGGCCGGACCACCCGGGAACGAAGGCGACGCCCCCTCGTAGAACTCATGCCCGGGCGCACGCGCCCAGGTTTCGAAGCCGATCACGTGCACGGCCGGACTGTGGGCCGCGACCGCCTGATACATGCTGACGAAATCGGCCCGATGGGCGGCCAGATTGCCGATGTGGGTCGGCCGCGTCGAGTAGTCCTGCAGAATGACGAAGTCCCACGTCTGCCCCGCGGGAATGGCCGACGTAATGATGCCCGTGTTGGTGGCCAGGTGCTGCCCCAGCGTCCAGCCGGACTGCGCCCCGCTGACGACATGCGGCGTCGTCTGGCCGGCGGCCGTCGCGATGTCCTTCACGAGCGCATCCACGCTTCGCGTGCTTCCGCTGCCCAGCGTGAAACTGTTCCCGTAAAACAGCAGGTTCAGCTTCGCGGCCGGCGCTGCGGCGGCCGGCACGAGGACGGCCAGAACGGCCACGACGAGGACGACCCGTCCTGTCGGCACGAGGCCGCCCGCTCGATTCGCCTTTGCGTATGGAATCATGCTTACCTCCACTTCCTGAGTGCTGCCGCACTGCGTAGCCTGAAGGGATCATTGCGTTCAGCAAGATCGGAAGAGCGTCGTGTAGGGAAAGAGTGTAGGATAGGGTGT
>CAZBFW010000858.1:0-2095 GCA_964491135.1 uncultured Phycisphaeraceae bacterium
GTACCCTACGCTCAATTCAGCGATCTCGGTCATGACCGGACGCCCAGCCTGCCTGCGTCCTTCTTCGCTCGCACGTGCGGGGCTGCGCCCAAGACGCCGCCCACCGAGCTGGCCGCCCTGCAGATCATGGACGTGCCCATCGATCTGTCCGGACCGGACCGTCTGGCCATGCAGGGCCTCCCCACGGCGGTCACCGCGTCCCGGCCCATACCGGCTGTTCCTGGAGGGGCATCGGATCCCTCCCGCTCGCCCCGCGTCACGTCGGTCCCGCCGGCGTACGAACGTACATCGGGCGGCGACGGCCGGACGCCGGCGCCCCAGCGTGCGTACGCCAGTCCGCCGGCCGACCCGGCCCCGGCTGACCGAGCGCTGCCGACTACGCCGGTGCCGTCGAGCCGCTCGCAGGGCCGGACGCCGGAGCGGACGCAGGCAGCGACGACACCCCGGGCCGAGGCCTCTCCCATACGCATGAGGCTGAGTTCGACCATCGGCATCGCGCCGTTGCTCATCAGTTACAGCGCGGTCGTGCCGGGCACTCTGCGTCGCGGCGCGTATTTTCTCTGGACGGACAACAACCAGCCCATCGCCAACGGCATCAACGGACAAACCTACCTCACCAGGCCGGGCGAACACAACATTGAGGTCGTGATGACCGCCGCCGACGGCCGCGAGCACCGCGCCGGCCAGACCGTCACCGTGCTGGAACCCATCACCCGCTCGCAGGATAATTGACGGCGTTGCCGCCTTTTTGCGGCGCAGCGAAGGGCCCACTCTGCCTCCGCGATGAGGGAAGCCCGTGCGGATGATAGTGGCAACATTGTGGCACTACCTGGCCTGGCTGCCGCGCACCGCGGTACTGGCGGCCATTCTCGCCTACCAGGCCGGCGTCCGGCCCCTGCTGGGCGGATCGTGCATCTACTGCCCGTCGTGCAGCGAGTATGCCGCCCAGGCGGTTCGCACGCACGGCGTGTGGCGGGGCGGGTGGCTGGCCCTGCGCCGCCTGGCCCGCTGCCACCCCTTCGCGGCCGGCGGCATCGATCCGGTGCCGCCCGCACCTCCGAAGAAGGACTGAGATGTCACGGTCGAAATCCCGGCGGCGTCACGGGAACCGCGGGACGGGAATCGATTCCTGCCAGGCGTGATTGGCCTGGTATCGCTCCAGGCGCCGTCGAATCTGCTGGGCCCGCCCTACCTGCTTCTGCTCCTCCGCCTTATGCACCGCCTCGGTCGCGGCCTGCACCGCGTCCTGGAAGCGGCCCGGAACGTGCGCGGCATACGCGGCGGCCAGTAGATCAAGATTGAACGCTGTGCGGCCGGACTGCTTGATGATCATGTGGGCAAAGTTCTCCGCCCGCTTGCCATCGCGGAAGCGCGGTTCCGGACAGGTGGCCCAGCGCCACGCGGCCTGGATCACGAGTTCCGGATCCACGCGCCCGCGCTCGTTGGGCCGCTGGAGCCCTTCGGCGAACTCGCGGAACCCCTCTTCATATCGCCCAAGCGCCAGCAGAGTCTCGGCCAGGTGCACGCGGGCCGCGCCGTACGACGGACGGCGTTTCAAGGCTTCCCGATAGCAATTCATCGCCGCGTCGATGTTCCCGCGTGCGGCCTCCTGCCGACCCAGGTTGTCATACGCCTGCGGACAGTCCGGCGCGTCGATGAAGGCGGCCTTCAACGCCGCCAGCGCGTCGCCCTCCATGCCGCGGCGGATGTAGACGCCGTACAGGCCGACGGATCCGCCTGCCGGGTTGAGCTCGTCCGAGTAGATGAGCGTGTACTGCTCCCGGAGGAACTCCAGCATCGGTCGGGTCATGGCCATCCGCCAGCCGCCCATCACAATTTGTTCCGGAGAGTACTCCTGCAGGATGTTCACGATGTCCTCATTGGACATCTGCGTTGTGAGCAGGCGCTTGCGCGACGTGACACTCAGTTCCGGCGGAACGGGCAGCCCGGCCGCAAACGCGTAGATCTGCCGGTCGGAGAATACCCATTCGCTGCGCTGCGCGTACTGCCTCATCACGGCCGTCAGGTACCGGTCGCGCGGGGCATATTCAGATCGGAAGAGCACACGTCTGAACTCCAGTCACCGCTCATTATC
>CAZBFW010000859.1:0-2092 GCA_964491135.1 uncultured Phycisphaeraceae bacterium
TGGGTCTTCAACGTGGCCGACGTGGCCCTGACGATCGGCGTGGCAGCCCTGCTTCTCCAGTTCTGGTTCGATCGCAGGTCCGCCGTCCCATGCCACCACGCGGCCGTTCACAAGGCGTAGCGCTCACCATGAGCGGCCGGGCAGTGACGTTCGCCCTGCCAGGGCTATCCACTTGTCCGTCGTGATCCCTGCAGGGCACCGTGTTGCAGGGACCGCTCGCCGGCCGGCTTCATCTTCCGTTCATGTTGGCGGGTCCAGAATGAGACGGTCTCACGCAGGGGCGCCGGGGTGGCCGGAAGGAATCGCGGCGCGGACCGGTCCGCGACGGCTGTCGGGCCGAAGGACGCCGGCCGGGCCGAGAAGCCCAGGCACCGGTCGTGTGGTGGCCCGGTCTCGATTGGAGAGTCATCCGCACAAGGACAAGCTCATGCGCGTCAATCGACACAAGCGTTCCGGATTCGCGGTGCGGCCGACGGCCTTGCTGCTGGCTGGTGGTCTGACAGTGTGCGCCGCCGCCCAGGAGCACGCGCCGCCGCCGCCGTTCGCCCGGGGACCGGAAGCGGAGGACGTCAAGCGAGGATTGATCCTCAACACGAGCGCCGCGTGGACGGGCTACACGCTGTTCGCCCCTTTGAATGCCACGACCACGTACCTGGTCGACATGCAGGGGCACCTTGTCCATTCGTGGCCGAGCCGGCACGAGCCGGGGCAGTCGGTGTACCTGCTGGAGGACGCGAGCGTGCTGCGTGCGGCTCGCGTGCGGCAGAACCGGCACTTCGGAGGCGGCGGCATCGGCGGACGGCTGGAGCGGATCGCGCCGGACGGTACGGTCGTGTGGGAATTTGAGTATGCGAATGAAAAGCACTGCCAGCATCATGACATCGAGCCCCTGCCGAGCGGGAACGTGCTGCTGATCGCCTGGGAAAAGAAGACACACGACGAAGTGATCGCGGCGGGCGGAGACCCGAGGCTGTTCACGGCGGGCGACCTGTGGCCGGATTGCGTGATCGAGGTGGCGCCGCGGGGCCGTTCGGGCGGCGAAGTCGTATGGGAATGGCATGTCTGGGACCATCTGGTCCAGCAGGTCGATCCGGAGAAGCCGAACTACGGAGTTGTGGCGGAGCACCCGGAGCGGGTTGATCTGAACTATCGCCGGATCGCGCCGCGAGAGACGCCGGAGGAGATTCAGCGGCTGCGCGCGCTGGGCTACGTCGCGGGCGGCGAGGACGAGAACCTGCGGGAACCCGGCGGCGGGCCCGCTCCGTTCGGGCCGCCGGGCGGTCCGGACATGCACGCGGACTGGACTCACACGAACGCCGTGGCCTACAACGAACGGCTCGACCAGATTGCGCTCAGCGTGCACACGTTCAACGAAATCTGGATCATCGACCACAGCACCGGCACAAAGGAGGCGGCCGGACGGACCGGCGGGCGGTACGGCAAAGGTGGTGACCTGCTGTATCGCTGGGGCAATCCGCGCGCGTACGGTGCGGGCAGCACCAAGGAGCAGGTCTTCTTCGCGCAACACGACGTGCGATGGATCCCGGAGGGCTCGCCCGGCGCCGGACACCTGATCGTGTTCAACAACGGGGTCGGGCGAAGCGACGGCATGTATTCGTCTGTGGTGGAGTTCGAGCCCCCCGTCGATTCGAAGGGCCACTACCATTGGGAACCCGGCAAGGCCTTCGGGCCGGCCACGCCGATCTGGGAGTACGCGGCCGCCGACAAGCGCGAGCTCTTCTCGCATTCCATCTCCGGAGCCCAGCGCCTGCCGAACGGGAACACGCTGGTCTGCTCTGGAGAGCAGGGACATCTGATCGAGGTCACCCGCGACGGCAAGACGGTCTGGGAGTACGTCAACCCGTACATGGAACGGCGAACCGCGGGTCGCGGTCGACCGGACGGTCCCCCGCCCGGACGAGATGGCGGCAATCGTCCACCCGGTCGCTTCAACCCGACGACGCAACCGCACGCGGGAGTCGACGAGGGCGGCGGGCCGGTCCTCGCCGCAAGGCGAAGCAACGATCCGCGAGAGCGACCGGAGGGCCGTCGTCGTCCGCCGTGGGGACCGCCGGGCGCCGGTTTCGGCGGG
>CAZBFW010000860.1:0-2091 GCA_964491135.1 uncultured Phycisphaeraceae bacterium
GATAATGAGCGGTGACTGGAGTTCAGACGTGTGCTCTTCCGATCTCCAGCCGCCGGGCGCGGGCGGGACGCCGTTCCGGCTCGACAATCTCTTCCGGCGGCGCAACACTGAGCTTTCAATGGCCGCTAGCAGCAATGCCCCGCTGGATCTGCTCTGGAAAGAGTACAGCTTCGTCTTTGCCGAGTTCGATGACCTTACCCTGGCGCGCTGGTCGGTGCAAACACTTGGCCAGCTTACCGGCAAGGCGTGGCGGTTTTCGCATCCGCTGGTGGGCAGCTACCGGCTGGCTGCACAGTTGGCGCATGATCGGCAAGTCTGGCTCAAGCGGCTCGTCCAGTTTCCCCCCGATTATGTGGAAGCCCCCTGCTGCCGCGCGCCGATGCTGCCCCTGCTGACGCGCGACGTGCGCCCGGAGGGGCTCATCTGCCTGCATTGCAACGCCACCCTCGTCCCGTTTGAGGAAATCCCCGCCGCACCGCGCCGCGCCCTGGGCAACTGGGCGGATCAGTATGCGTCCGTCCACGCCGTGGCCCATATGGATGATCGCCAGCGCAAGGCGGTGGGGGATTATGACCGCGCCTACGAGACCGCCGCCGGTGACGCCGAGCGCCTGCTGGCGCAAGCCGGCTGGAAACTGGCTCCCGAGCTGCTGGAGTTCTACGCCGCGGTCATTTGGGAAGACCAGGACGAATGTCTCGAAGTGCGGCCGGAGGATGTCCGGCGCTAGCCGGCGCTCCGGCCCGGCCCGCCCTCAAAGGTTCAGGCTCTCGCCGGGCGCCAGCAAGTGCAGGTTTCGCCCGGCCGCCTTAAACTTCGCGCGCGCGGCGGCGGTATCAATCTGGATGGGAGGGAAGGTGTTGTAATGGCAGCCGAGAATCTCCCGGCACTGGACGAATTCCGCCGCCCGGAGGGCGTCGTCAACGCCCATCGTGAAGTTATCGCCCAGGCACAACACCGCAAACCGCAGCGGAGTGGATTCGCCAATCAGCTTCATGTCCATCGTCAGCGCCGTGTCGCCGGAGTAGTAGAAATTCCCATCCGCGCTCTCGACGACAAAGCCCCCGGGGTTGCCGCCATAGGTTCCGTCCGGCAGGCTGCTGGAATGGCAGGCGTGCACGAACTTGACGCGGCCAAAATCGAAGCGCCAGCCGCCGCCGTGGTTCAAGGCATGAGTCCGGGAAATCCCCTGCCGCCCGAACCAGAGGGTGATTTCGTAATTCGAGACGAGAGTGGCGCCGGTTCGCCGGGCGATGTCCGCGGCATCCGCCAGGTGATCGGCATGCCCGTGGGAAATGAGGATATAATCCGCCGGCAGTTTCGTCACCTCCACCGCGCGGGCCAGTTCGTTGCCAGTGATGAACGGGTCGAACAGCAGGGTTCGGTTGGCCACTTGCGCGGCGAAGCAGGAATGGCCGTAGTAGGTGACTTTCATGGCGGGGCCGGGTTCAGGCAGCTTGTTCTGTGGTTTCCAGGAAGCCCTGGAGATGGCGGACGCGCGTGGGGTGGCGCAGCTTGCGCAGCGCCTTGGCTTCAATCTGGCGAATGCGCTCGCGCGTGACGCTGTACATCTTGCCGATTTCCTCCAGGGTGCGCTCGTAGCCATCCACGAGGCCGAATCGCATTTCAAGAATCTTCCGTTCGCGTTCGGTCAGGCTGGTCAGCACGTCGCCCAGTTTCTCCTTCAGGAGGCTGTAGCTGGTGACCTCGGAAGGGTTTTCGGCGGTCTTGTCTTCGATGAAATCGCCCACATTAACGTCGCCGTCGTCGCCGACGGGCGCGTGCAGCGAGACGGGCTGCTGGGCCATCTTGAGCAGCGCGTTGATGCGGGAGACGGGCATGTGCATTTCATCGGCGACCTCTTCCGGGGTCGGCTCGCGGCCCAGTTCCTGGGTGAGTTGCTTCTGGGCGCGCCAGAGCTTGTTCATGATCTCGATCATGTGCACCGGGATGCGGATGGTGCGGGCCTGGTCGGCAATCGAGCGGGTGATGGCCTGGCGGATCCACCAGATGGCGTAGGTGGAAAACTTGTAGCCGCGGCGATACTCGAATTTCTCCACCCCTTTCATCAGGCCGATGTTGCCTTCCTGGATG
>CAZBFW010000861.1:0-2085 GCA_964491135.1 uncultured Phycisphaeraceae bacterium
CTTGCTCACCACGCCTTCATCCCCCGCGCACCGTAGCGTGCCCCAACGGGACACGGGCGTCCAGCCAGGCGGCATCAGCACCTGAGGAATCTGCAGAGGCCCGCGTGTCCCAGGCCCGTTCACGGGCCTTACCCGCGAAGCGGGCTTCTAGGCCGGCCCTTCGAGGGCCGGTAGATTGGCCACCTCGACCCTCCCTTTCTCCCAGCACCCCGTTTCAACGGGGTTTTGTGCTCAGTGTCACCGCGTGCCACTGCTTCTCGAGCAGTGGTTCCGGCACATTCACAGATGGCCTGTCAGTCACGCCCGTCGAACCGTTCTTGCTCGCCATGCCTTCATCCGCCGCAAGCCGCCGCCGGCCTTCGCTCAGCTGTGAGTATCAGATGTCCTGCTTACCCGTCCCCGCTCCGCCTGTTCGCACCCCAACGGGGTGAAGGTCTGTAGTCCCGGCGCGCCGGGACGCGAGCCCCTGGAATGCCGTGTCCCCAGAAAATATCAGACCCACCGGGGCGACACCCTATGGCACTCCTGGGTCGTCCCCTCCCCGCTCGATCGCAATATGAGTGATGTCCCGTTTAGCACGCCCAATATGAGTGATGTCCCGTTTAGCACGCCCCAGTCAGAAAGCCGGGTGCACGACCGCGGCGGTGGCTGGTTGTGCTGCGGTCACCGTCGCCGGCAATACAGCAGGCCCAGCACAAGGAGCGCGAGCGTCACCGGCTCGGGAATCGCCGACACGATGACCGCGTCGATCTGCAGGTTGCCGTCGTACGCCGTGCCTGCCCGCGGCAGTGTGTAAACGCCCACTGCGTCCACGGGCGAGCGCCAGCGTGCCAGCCAGTTGTCCACGCAGGTGGTTTCCGTCCAGCCGTGTTGGAAGATGGTCACCATTTCGCCTGGATGGATCGCACCGCTGCTGTCTTCGAAATACGTCCAGTAGTCGAGCGCTCCGAAGCTGTTGTACAAGCCGCTGTCAGGCGAGTCGAAGTCTGCGTAGCGCAGAGTCAGTGAGAACACGTCCGCGTAGCGGAACGTGGGATCCGCGAAATCCGGTGTGGGCGGGAAGACGCCTAGCCCGGTGTGGTCGTGCGTGGGGGGCGGCTCAGTCTCGGTATGGCCAATTCGCCAGTGCAGCCAGTCGGTGCCTTCGTGATTGTCCGCGCCCGTCTGCGCACTTTCCAAGTCGTTGGCGTGGGCGACGAAATCCCAGTCGACCCGGTGGCCAAAGCGATGGTCGCCGTCCGGATGCTGTAAAAAGCCGGGGTTGTTCGCGCCCGTGTTTTCGTAGACGCGGTTGATCTGCTCGAGCGTCATTTTGCCTTTTGTGATCCCGACGTCGGTTAACGCGTAACTCGATCCGGTGTGATACATGAAGTTGGTGGCGTCGTTGTTGTCCTCGCTGGCGTGGCCGTTGAGCATCATGTGCCCCAACTCATGCGCGAACGTGCTCGTCTCCGCCGAATTGGCGACGCCAACACCGTCATTGCGAGGGATGTTCGCCCCAAAGAATCGCGGGGGGCTTGCGAGGCCATTGCAGGGAGGGCCGTAGGCCTGAACGTACCATGCGTTGATAGTGGTCGCATTCGGGCTGCGCTGAAGACACTTCATTGCGTCATCCTGGTCGGTCTTGTTGATCGGCCAGGTGACATCCGGCGCGCCGCCCGCGCCGTTGAGGTGCAGCGTGGCATCTCCCGCCTCGCGAATGGCCGAGAAGCCGCCTTGGGCGTAGATCTTGCATGAGAAGTCGAAATCACGCGGGCGATTCGGCGCGGCGGGCACTGCCGGCACGCTGTTGTCGCTGCACAAAACGGTGTGCACATCCACGCGATGATCGCTGCGGTCGAATGGGTAGTATGCGTCCTGTACCCCGTCCATGGCCGGGTGCCGCACGTCCACCCAGCCGGTCCACTCCTCAGCCCAGCGACGCCCGTGCAGGTCGAATCCGTCCGGCACATGCTGGACGTAGCCCTCGTTGGGCATCGGCGTGCGGAACAAGGCTCGATTCAGGTTCACGACCGCCGTCGCTGTGTTTGCCGTCATCACGAGGGCCACAACGCCGGCGCAGGCAATTGCGCGCCCTCCGACGGC
>CAZBFW010000862.1:0-2085 GCA_964491135.1 uncultured Phycisphaeraceae bacterium
GATAATGAGCGGTGACTGGAGTTCAGACGTGTGCTCTTCCGATCTCCCGTCAAGGCACCCCCCTGACGCTGTCTGCGACCCGGATAGAAGAAGAAAACGCCGTGTTTGCCCGGGAAAAGCCCTACCCCGCTCGAAGCGACATAGCAAACCGTTGGCCGTCGATGCTATGATGTGGCGCAAGGCGCGGGGTTCCAGTGCGCGCGGAATCCACCTCCTTCGGTGGCTCCCGTCTGGAACCCCGCCGGCGCGTCTCCGGCTCCCTGCGCATTCTCACGAACCGAATCGCCCGGGTCAGTCCGATGTCTTGACGCTCCCCCCGCTCACACCGGCATCGGCGGCGTTGCGTCCGACGCCAAGACTCATCACCTCCATTCTCGCACGCAACAACCGCCCGCCTACCTCCCTTACAAGAATCCACGACTCGCCGAAGCGTCGAACGCTCCCCACGCCACGGATTCCCCGCCTAGTCTCTCCACACCCCGCTTTCTGCTACACATTCCTCGGGTTCGCACTTCACCTTCGAGCGCCAATGTTGTATCGCTCGCGAAACATCAGACGCTGCGTCTGCGTTCGAACGCCGACACAGCCGGCAAAACACGACTGCCAATTTGGCAGAAATCGACAACCTCCGCTCACCAAGGGGTTTGTGAGATGACCGTTTGACCGCAAGCGGGTGAAACTCTAAACGACTATAAAACAGAAGGTTACAGAAAGTCGCTGATTTTTGTCGAATCCGAGACTCGCGTTGACAGAGGTGCTGGGCTCTGATAGACTCCGCCTCCGATGAATCACATGGTTCAGGCATCAGCCTGAGCCATTTTCACCTCCCGATTTTGCGGCTTGAATAGCCGTGGCGCGCTTCCGGGCTTGGATCCGATCCAATCCCGGAAGTTTTTTTTCCCGCCACACCGCGATTACCATAGCGCCAACATGCATGCACTTGCCCCACAACCGGATGTAGCAGGCAAAGCCATCCTTCAGAACTGGGAGACGCTTCGCCGTGTGGCCGTGTGTGATGAACACTACCGTCTCACGGTGCGCGGGCCGCACTTTCCCCCCGCACGCCCGGGCCAGTTTGTCACTGTAGCGTGTCCGACGGGAATCTCTTCGACCGCCGATCATGAAGCAATAAGTGGGCCCTTTCTCTTGCGTCGCGCGTTCAGCATCGCCGGTTTACGTCGCTGCGGTGATGCGGTCGAGATCGATCTCCTCTTTCACGCGGTGGGGGCGGCAACGCGATGGATGGCCAGTCTCACGGAGGGGGACCGGATCAGCATCATGGGGCCCTTGGGCAATGGATTCCCACTGCCGCAAGCCGGAAGGGCGATCTGGATCGTCGGCGGAGGTATCGGCCTTCCACCGGTTCTCTGGTTGGCGGAAACCCTCATCGGCGAGGGACATCCCGTGCACCTGTTCGCAGGGGCGCGCCGGGCACGCTTCCTGCCGTTCGCACTTCGACCGGGCTGTACCGTTTTCGAAGACGGGATCACGCCGACGCCGTGCCTGGCCGACTTCCCCACCGACAAGCTCCACGCGATCCTCAGCACTGACGATGGCTCGCTCGGATACCGGGGAACGATTCTCCACGCGGTTCAGCACTGCTATTCGGCTCGCCGGATGGAAAGCCCGAATGTCGTCATCTACGCCTGCGGCCCCGAGCAAATGCTCAGGGCACTCGCGCAGTGGGCCACGGAAAGTGGCATTGAATGTTACCTGTGCACGGAGCGCACAATGGCGTGCGGCATGGGGACGTGCCAGTCTTGCGTGATTCCGGTGCGGTCTCAAACCGACCCGGACGGCTGGTGCTACCGGTTGTGTTGCACCCATGGCCCGGTGTTCGAGGCGAAGGATGTCCTCTGGACGCCGCCGGCGTAGGAAACACCTGGATTCCAGTGCCACTGTACAACAGGTGTTTTCCGCCCAGGGATTGGCCCCGTTCGCACCCTGGCCGAGACTTTGGCGAAAAAATCAGTTGCATCCGGCCAGACCTGTTATACAATTAGGGTGCAATAACTTAGCCCATCCCAGCGCATGGGCCGCCTAGCTGTTACGTCACGTGACACGGGTGGCCCAGCTTTTTTGCGC
>CAZBFW010000863.1:0-2080 GCA_964491135.1 uncultured Phycisphaeraceae bacterium
TCCGGTCCACCTCGTCGAGGATGGCCACCTTGATGCCGTCCAGCGGCAGGTTGCCGCGCCGCATGAAGTCCTGCACCCGGCCCGGAGTGCCGACCACGAAATGCGGCTTCTTGCCCAGCGCGTGCATCTGGTGCCGGATGCGCTGCCCGCCGTAGATGGGTATGCAGTTCAACCCGGAGAACTCGGCCAGTCGCACGATCTCGCCCGCCACCTGCACGGCCAACTCCCGGGTGGGCACCAGGGCGATCGCCTGAAGACGACCCGCCGGGTCCAGCCCCTGCAGCGCGGGAAGCCCGAACGCGGCGGTCTTGCCCGTGCCGGTCCGGGCCTGGCCGACGACGTCCCGGCCCTGGAGCAGCAGGGGAATCATCTCCCGCTGGATGTCCGTGGGCTGTTCAAAGCCCATCTTATCCAAGGCCTTGTTGAACTGTGGCAGGATTCCGAGCGCCGCAAACGCGGCGGGCTTGTTTACAAATCGGTGCATGGAACCTCGAAGCAGTCGCGGAAACGGACCATTAGGGCGCAAGTATAGGCGGGATCGAACGGAGTGTAAACTCACGCCCCCGAACGACACCCGGGGAAGCCATCCAGGCGCAACGACCGCGGGACAGGAGACCGCCAGCCGTCAATCGCCGGACTCACCAGGCCGAGAGCCGCCCACGCTGTCACCCAATGACGCAGCCCGCCGGATCTGCTCCAGCAGGCGGGCCCGTTGCGGGTGGTCGGGGTTGAGCTCCAGCGTGATCTGCCATTGCCGGGCGGCAGCCGTGCGGTGGCCGGCCTCCCAGTACGCGTTGCCCAGACGATAGTGCAGGTCGGCGTCGCGGGGGGCGAGGTTGCCGGCCTCTTCCAGGCAACGGATGTAGGCAGCCAGGTCTCCGCGGCGGCTGTATCGGTCGGCCAGAGCCTGGTAGGCCGCCGCGAGTGTCGGCTGGAACCGAGTGGGATCCAACGTCACCGCCTGCTTGAGGCAGCGCTCGCTGGTCTCCAGTTCGCCCGACGCCAACGCGGCTTGGCCGTAAAGGTCCCAGAACTCCCCGCTCTCCCGCTCGGGAAGTCGGTCCGCGCGTTTCTGCAGAATGGCGGTCGCCCGCTCGGGGCGGCCGGCGCGCAGCCACACACGGGCGTGCAACAGATGCACCTCGGGCGTGTCGAGCCCCGCGTCCAGAGCGGCCTGCACCTGGTAGACGGCCGACTCGCTGGAGCAGGTAAGGAACCAGCCGGCGCGCTGCTCATCGGGCTGGAGTACGTATTGGCCATCCGTTCGGCTTCCCGGCTCGGCACGGGGCATCCAACGAGCGGTCAGGGGCCCCAGGACTCGGTCGAGACGACAATACGTCTCTGCGAGCAAGCAACGGACGGCCGGAGCGTCCTGGAGCGCGAGGGACTCCCGAAAGGCCTCAGCGGCCAGCGCATGCCGGCCCGCCTCCGCCTGCAATTCGCCAATTCGGCGGAGCTGCTCCGCGGCCTGCGCGGGCTGGGCGGCCCTTCGGAAAACGTCCGCCAGCAGCGTACGGGCGGTGATGCCGGTCGGCTCCCGAGTGACGGCCTCCTCCAGCAGCGTGACGGCTTCGGCGAATCGGCCGGCCTGCAGGGCGTGGCGCGCCTGTTCGCACAACTCGGCACTCGCCGGCTGTGTGGTCGCCGTCGCGGCAGGCTGCGTGGTCGGCGTGGAGCCGGAGGCGCCCGTCCCCATGGACGAACCCGGATCGGCAATACACAGAAGAATCAGGAGTACGCGCGGCATGGGCAACCGGCAAGAGGCGAAGACCGCACGGCGCGCGGGGGCTCGCCGGCTCCCGCGGTCGGCGAGGATCCCGACCGCTGTCGGGATCGCACAACTCGCGGACCCATCGTACCGGGGAACCGGCCGACTGTGGAGAGCCGGGCCGCTCACCACGCGAAACGACGATCCGGACGCAGGCACAGGGCGCCAGTGCCGGGCACCGATGCGCAGACTGCGCAACAAGACGCGGCGGTTCATGGCAGGGTTGGGGCGTTTCCGAGGCCGGGATGACTGGGCCCACGAGGATTTGAACCTCGGACCTCATCGTTATCAGCGATGCGCTCTGCCAACTGA
>CAZBFW010000864.1:0-2077 GCA_964491135.1 uncultured Phycisphaeraceae bacterium
GTCGGAATCCGAAGAGGGCAACGCCGTCGGCAGACCAGCATGAGTAGCTGTAGTAGGCCCTGGAATCGTCGGCTTCCAGGTTCGGCAGCGTCACCGTCTGTCCCGTGTCGAGTTCGGTGACAAACAGGGAATGATGCGGACGGTAATCAAGCCAACGAGGCAAAGGCAGGGGCGGGCCGAATCCGGTGTACGCGACGGAGTACCCGCCGGGGGTGGGGCGCCACGTGATCCTGCCGTTTGCAGCCGCCCCCACGTCCGGGCCGAAATCGCACACGATCGTCCCGTCCGACGCAATGACGTAGCCATGCGAGCGAAGGAATCCATCATCCATGACGACGAACGCCCGCCCTCCGTCGGGCGACGCCTGAACGTCCAGGACCCTGGTGAAGTCCGGTGCCCGGGCCGGCATCGGCAGGGACATCGCAGCCGCGCCGACCAGCAGCATGACGAGCCAGGCCGCCCCCGCGCAGCCGGCGCCCACGAGCCGGCGCGTCCAGTGGGTATCCAGAAACGGGTTGCGCAGGCGGAACAGCACGCAGGCCCCGACCAGATACGACCCCGCCGCCGCGAGCAGCACGGCCACGACGCCCTGGATCGACAGACCCAACCCGGGAATGATGCTGAGCAAGGCAAGAACGGCGGTCGGCAGGTACGCCAGGATCATCTGCAACAGGGCGGCCGTGACGCCCGACGAGCACAGGGTGATGCAGAAGCATCCCACGAAGAACCCATACAGCGCGCCGGCCAGAAGGACCGCAAGGATCGTGTCTGCAGAGAGGTCCACGGCGGACAGCACCGAGAGGATCTGGTGCATTTCAGCGCCCGACACGGTAAACAGGACGACGCAACTGACGCCGATGAGCAGCAGCATGCACAGCAGGCCGCTGGCGCACTTGACCAGCCAGACCTCCGTTCGCCGCACCGGAAGCGTGTAGAGGAACCGAAGCTGCCCCTTGGAGAACTCCTCCGCGAACGTGCCCGCGCCCAGCGACACGCCGACAAACGGCGTCAGGCCTGCCATGACGGCGAAGACGCCCGCGCACCCGCCGAACGAGCAGAGCAGCAGGGTGAGCGTGGTGTGGACGGCCAGGACCAGCGCAAACTGGCGCCGCGTTTGGTAGTACTCCGCGATGACGATGGGCCGCATCATCCGCGCACCACCTCCCGCGAAAGACCCTCAACCCACCCCCTCGTCAGAAAGACGAGAACAGCCATCAGGGACGGGCAACGTACGAGCCATCGGCCGGCATTCGCACGCGCCAGCGCCTCGAGCCCGCCATTGCTTCGCCCACGCACGAGGCAGAAGAGGGCGTCCGCTCGCCGCACGCTCGCGATCAGCATGCCGCGCAAATCGGCCGGCGGCTCCAGCGGGCCGTCCCGCACTTCGACCACGGCCAGGTCGTCGCGGACGGTCGCCATCGACTCCGCAAGCACGATGCGGCCTTCGTGAATCAGCACGAGATCCGTGGCGATGCCGGCCACGTCATCGAGGTTGTGAGAGGAGAACAGAGCCGTCGCGTTCTGCTCGACGGCCAGCCGGCGGATCAGGCAGAGCAACTCATACCGCGACGCGGGGTCCAGCCCGCTTGTCGGCTCATCGAGGATCAGGCATTCCGGACGATGGGCCAGCGCAAAGATGAGCTTCGCCTTGGCGGCCATCCCCTTGGACAGTTCGCGGATGCGACGCTTGGGGTCCAGCTCGAACTGGGCGCACAGCCGGGCGCAGAGATCGCGATCCCAGGTCTCATAGGCCGCCGCCCCCATCTCGAAGAGCATGCGCAGCCGCATCCACTCATAGGGGTGATCCCTCTCCGGAAAGAACCCGACCCGCCGGCGGATCTCGAGCCCGCGGGTCTGCGAATCGAAGCCGAGCACGAACGCACGGCCCGAGGTCGGGGGGATGAAACCGAGCAGCGCGTGGATGGTGGTGGTCTTGCCGGCCCCGTTGTTCCCGATAAACCCCGTGATGGATCCGCGGGGAACCTGCAGGTCCACGCCGCGTAGAGCGTGAACCCGGCCGAAGCGACGGGTGAGGGCTATGGCCTGGATGGCCGGTTCATCCACCGCCGACGCCGGC
>CAZBFW010000865.1:0-2075 GCA_964491135.1 uncultured Phycisphaeraceae bacterium
CGGCTGCTTCGTCCCGCCTCACCAGTCCCAACGCTGCTTCCTTCCTGTACGCTCACACACAGGCGAATGCCTGCCCATCCACGAATTGGCCAACCCGGCACCCGGGGGCGCACGCCGCCTGCGAACCCGAACGCAGGCGACAAAAGTTGACACCCATCCACTCGCTCATTCTAATGGGCGAACCGGTCGCAATCAAGGCTTGTGCGGTTTTCTCGCCGGCGGCCGAAATTCGCGTAAGGCCATGCACCCATAACCGGTTACGGCTCGAATCCGGTGGGCTCGGGGACGTTTTGTTTGCGCGACCCACCCCTGCGGGCATGCCCTTACTGGATGCAACTCACAGGCAGGAGCAGCGCCCGTGAATCGATACGTCCGTTTCCTGGATTGCCAGGCCCGGCCCCGATGGGGCCTCGCACACGATGACCGAACCGCCCGACCCCTGGCCGCCGATTTTTCCGGGCCCGGCTTCGACCTGCCGGATCCGGGCACCGCCGGTGAGCCCGAGCCGATCACCCGCCTGTTGCCGCCGGTTCCTGTTCTGCCTCCGCCCAACGTGTTCGGGATCGGGCTGAACTACCGCCAGCACGCGGCCGAAACCGGGGCGGCCGTGCCGGACCATCCGCTGGTGTTCATCAAGGCCTCGACGGCCGTTATCGGACCCGGGGACCCCATTGTTCTGCCGCTGTCCGCCCCGGCCGAGGTGGATTTCGAGGCGGAGCTGGCCGTCGTGATCGGCCGGACCGCGCGCCGGGTGCCGGAATCCGCGGTGAACGAGTACATCCTGGGCTACACCTGTGCGAACGACGTGTCGGCCCGGGATTGCCAGAAGCGTCTGGACGGCCAGTGGGCCCGGGCCAAGAGCTTCGACACGTTCTGCCCGCTCGGGCCATGCCTCGTATCGCCCCACGAGTTTGACCCGGCAAATGCCGATATTATCTGCGTCCGGAACGGCCAGACGATGCAGTCCGGAAACACCGCGGACATGATTTTCTCCGCGGCGAAACTGGTCAGCTACCTGTCTTGCCAGTTCACCCTGCTGCCCGGGACGGTGATCTGCACGGGCACGCCGCCGGGTGTGGGGATGGCGCGGAAGCCCCCGGTGTTCCTGCGGGCGGGAGACGAGGTGGAGGTGCGAATTGCGGGGATCGGATCGCTTGTGAACCCTGTGTTGGCAGAAGGTTAGCATAAGGGCATCGAACGGGGACGGCGGCGGGCCGATCAGAGTCGAGGCATTTGACGGACTTTTGGTGTAACCGTATAAGGAAAACGTAAGCCGCGCTCTCGGTGCAGTTTGCCATCGGTTCGGGTGCTTCCCTTGCCCGGGCCCGCCGAAATCGCGAACAACGGCGTGGAACCGTAGAGAAGACGACCTGCCTGAACGGTCTGGAGTATCACAAGATGACCCAGTCACGAGTGTGGAATCGGAATCGCAAGGCCCTTGCGACGGCGGCGGTTTGCGCGATGGCAATGGCGTGTACGGCGCTGCTGATCAGTTGCGGCAGCCGGACTACCGGCGGAGCCGGGTCGGGCAGCGGTGGAACGGGCGAGCCGGTGCCCGGGGCCATTCTGCTGCAAAGGGACATCGTGGTGTCACAGGCCGTGACGGTGTTCTACACCACGCCGTCATCCGCAACGGACATCCGGGCGTTCCGAATCCAGGCGTCTGCGCCGGGGGCACAGGGCGGTGTGGAGACGGGCGACGAGACCGTGATCGGCACGGGGCTTTCGGCACCGGCCGCCATCGGGGAAACCCGGTCGTTCCAGTTTCCGGTCGAGGGGGTGGACCCGGGCCCGTACTTCGTGGGGCTGCGGTACGCCGTGAGCGGGCAGGAGTACCGGGTTCGGAGCGAGTACACGATCACCGTGTCGGGCATCCCGGTGCCGGTGTTTACGTCGCCGGCGAGCAGTCGGAGCCTGTACGGCGACCAGACGGTGGAGATCCGGGTGAACGTGGGTGACGCCCAGAACCCGGTGAACTGGCGGCTGTTCTACATCGCGGAGGGCGCGGACGACACTTTGCCCGCCGATGAGAGATCGGAAGAGCACACGTCTGAACTCCAGTCACCGCTCATTAT
>CAZBFW010000866.1:0-2073 GCA_964491135.1 uncultured Phycisphaeraceae bacterium
GCCAGTTGTTCCTGCGGCAGGTAGATGTTCAGGCCTACCGACGTGCCGCCCGCCTCGAACGCCCCCTTGTTCGCCGCCTCCATGATCCCCGGGCCGCCGCCCGTGATCACCGCGAACCCGTGCTGCGCCAGCTTCCGGGAAAGCGTCTCGGCCATCTGATAGTAGCGATCCTGCGGCCGGGACCGGGCCGACCCGAACACCGGCACCGCGGCCTCGCACCGCGACATCAGCTCGAAGCCTTCCACAAACTCCGACATGATGCGGAAGACCCGCCACGTTTCCTCCAGCGGGTTGAGCCGCGGGACCTGTTCCTTGCGCTTGCGATTCATGGTCGCGATCCTCGTCACCGCATACCGCTGCGGTCGCCGGGCAGACGCGTTGCCGGCGGTCGGGCGTTCGGGCGCCTCAATACATGAGGTACTTCTCCCGCGTCGCGGCGAATTCCTTCGCCCCGGTATTCCAGGCCTTGAGGATATCGTCCGCAGACCGGCCCTCCTGGAACATCATCCGGACCTGGTCCGTGCCGCAGGCCTTGTCGAACATCCCGTCCCGTTTGCTGCCGAACAGCTTTTTGTCCGGATAAAGCCGCTGGTGTACATCCATCACGTGGAACTGCACGCCCACCAGCGTCAGTGCGTTTCGATCCAGAATGTGCACCTGTACGCCGCCGCAGTCCTGCTTCTCGTACGGCCCGTAGTACGGCCGGAACGTCATTGGCCGAAAAACGACCCCGGGCAGCTTCCGGGCGTTCAATTCCGCGGCAAATTTCGCCGCATCGATCCAGGGGGCGCCCGCCAGCTGGAACGGCATGGGATACCCCACCCCCTCGCTGATCACGTGCAGCTCACCCATGATGCCGGTCGCCACGTAGAACAGGGCCGTGTCCGCGTGGGGCACGTGCGGTGACGCCGGAACCCAGGGCAGCCCGGTCTGATCGAACCACATATCGCGCCGCCATCCCTTCATGGGGATCACGGTGAGCTTGCACTTCGCGCCGTCCGCCAGCCAGCCTTCGCCGTTGATCATTTTGGCCAGTTCCCCGCAGGTCAGCCCGTACACGTAGGGTACCTCGAACAGACCGATGAACGACTGGAACTTCGGGTCGAGGATGTTGCCCTCCACCCGGTTGCCCGTGAGCGGATTCGGCCGGTCGAGCACGACCACCTCGATGTTCTGTTCCGCTGCCGCCTCCATCACTTTGGCCATGGTGCTGATAAAGGTGTAGGAGCGGCAGCCGATATCCTGGATGTCGTAGACCAGAACGTCGATGCCCTTGAGCATCTCCGGCGTCGGCTTGTGCGTGGCCCCGTAGAGCGAGTACTCCGGCAGACCGGTCGCGGGGTCGGTGGAATCGGTAATCTTGCCGCCCGCCGTCACGTTTCCGCGAATCCCGTGCTCCGGCCCGAAGAGCGCGACCAGCTTCACGTTCTCCGCCTTGTGAAGCACATCGACCGTGCTTCGAAAGTCACGCGTGATGCCGGTCGGGTTCGTGACCAGCCCGACCCGCTTGCCATCCAGCGTCTTGAAACCCTCCTGCTCGAGCACGTCAATCCCGGTGAGGACCGTACCCTGCGGCTCCGCGCCGACCGTCCTGACGGCAAAGAGTGTTGTGACGACCATAATTGCCATTCCAGTTCGGACAGTGTGTTTCATCGTGCTGTTCCTTGTTGCCGGAATCCGGGCTTCCAAAACCACACTCGGCCCGACCACCGGAAGCGGTCGGCAAGCACGCCACTATACCCCGTCCCACAGTCCTGTCGACCTCATGGAGAGCCTCCTACCTCCGCGCCCCCGCGCCAAGGATGTTCGGACTATCCGCACGTCACGCCGGTTCCCTCGAACGCCGAGGCGGCCTGCCGGGCAAGTGTGATGTCTGCGAAGGGGATTGGGATCGCTGCGCCACGAGAAACGCGGCGGAACTCAGGCGGGTCAGGCGTACACGTCCACGCCGCGCGTCAAATCGGCGGCGGAGTCTGCAACATCGGCTGCGGCGGCCTCCATGCTCTGGGCAGCCGCCTCCAGCAACTCCAGGACGGCCCGGTCCTGCGCGGTGGCCATCTTGAGCATCTTGGC
>CAZBFW010000867.1:0-2062 GCA_964491135.1 uncultured Phycisphaeraceae bacterium
CACGGGGAGTTCACGCACGTGCCCATCCAGGAGGTGGCGGACAGGCAGAGGCTGGTTCCGATCGATCATCCGCTCGTCAGGACGTGTCGGGCGGTGGGTGTGTCGTTCGGTGACTCAACCTGATCGGCCCGCTGCGCAGCGAATCCCCAGAGCATGGCGATCCGTGGTGGTCACGGCGGCGAACGTCGTGTCGAGCTGATGCATATCTTAATTCTAGACAACCAGTTACAGGTCCTCTCTGTTTGACTTGCTCCGGGTTTCGCTCTAGGATTTTGACGGTTATCGGGGTGGTTTGCGACCCGACTCTGACCGATAACTACGGTGTACCGGGTCGGCGGCGAAATGGGCCGGGATCCTCTGGATTCCGCGTCATGCCGCCCCGGGCAGGGGCACTGGAACCGAACCGTGCCGGAAGCCGCCGCATGCGGCAGACGACCGGTCTGTACTGCCAGGGAGGCCAGCAGTCATGGTGAATTCGGCCACGATCATCCAGACAATCAAGCAGCGAATCGATCCGCGCCGCTTCCGCGAGCATCATTGGGAAGGCACGTTTGCGGAGTATCTCAAGCTGGTCAGCGAGCGTCCGGAAGTGGCGCGCAACGCGTTCCAGCGGGTCTACGACATGATCCTGCACTTCGGCATCGAGCGATACACGCGCCTGCGCAAGGAGCTGATCCGCTACAACTTCTTCGCGGACCCGATGGGCAACGGAGAGGACGCCATCTACGGGCTGGACGAGGCGATGATGTCCCTGGTGGACTTCTTCAAGTCGGCGGCGCACGGCTACGGCACGGAGCGGCGCATCTTGCTGCTGCACGGGCCGGTCGGCTCCTCCAAGAGCACCATCGCCCGGCTGATCAAGAAGGGCCTGGAGTATTACTCGCGGCTCGAGGAAGGAGCGCTGTACACGTTCTACTGGAAGGTGCCGGGGCCGGACGGAAAGACGCTGCGGTACGACTGCCCCATGCACGAGGAGCCGCTCAAGCTCATTCCGCGGGAGGTGCGCAACGAGGTGCTGGGCGCCCTCAACGCGGAGCTTCCGGAGTCGAGGCATATCCGCGTGGAGGGGGCCCTGGATCCGTTCTGCCGGAGCATGTTTGAAGAGCTGCTCCTGCGGTACGAGGGAGACTGGGAGAAGGTGATGGATCACGTGGTGGTCCGGCGGCTGGTCCTGTCGGAGAAGGACCGCCGCGGCATCGGCACGTTCCAGCCCAAGGACGAGAAGAACCAGGACTCGACCGAGCTGACGGGCGACATCAACTACCGCAAGATCGCGGAGTACGGCTCGGACTCCGATCCGCGGGCCTTCAACTTCGACGGCGAGCTGAACATCGCCAACCGCGGGCTGATCGAGTTCATCGAGGTGCTCAAGCTGGACGTGGCCTTCCTCTACGACCTGCTCGGCGCCTCGCAGGAGCACGTGATCAAGCCCAAGAAGTTCGCTCAGACGGACATTGACGAGGTGATCATCGGGCACACGAACGAGCCGGAGTACCGCAAGCTCCAGTCGAACGAGCTGATGGAGGCGTTCCGCGACCGGACCATCAAGATCGACATTCCGTACAACATCCGGCTGTCCGACGAGATCAAGATCTACCAGAAGGACTTCAATCCCGAGCGCATCCGCGGCATCCACATCGCGCCGCACACCATCGAGGTGTGCGCCATGTGGGCCGTGCTCACCCGGCTGGAGGAGCCCAAGAAGCCGGGACTCACCCTCATGCAGAAGCTCAAGCTGTACGACGGCAAGAGCATTCCGAACTTCACGGAGGACGCCGTCCGTGAGCTGCGGGAGGAGTCGCCGCGGGAGGGCATGCAGGGAATCAGCCCGCGGTACATCCAGGACAAAATCTCCAACTCGCTGGTCTGCGACCAGGCCCTGCAGGAAAAGTGCATCAACCCGTTCATGGTGATGAACGAGCTGGAGGCCGGCCTGAGCCACCACAGCCTGATCAGCGACGAGGAAATGAAGAAGAGGTACCGCGAGCTGCTGGGCCTCGTTCGCGAGGAATACGAGAGATCGGAAGAGCACACGTCTGAACTCCAGTCACCGCTCATTATC
>CAZBFW010000868.1:0-2060 GCA_964491135.1 uncultured Phycisphaeraceae bacterium
CGCTTGGCCATCGATTCGGACTCGGCCGACACGCGGCTGGCGGCGGTGGAAATCGTCCGGCGTGGGAACGGCGTCAAGTGCGCGTATCTGTTGGCCAACGCGCTCACTCGGCCCTGCCCGCGCACGCGCCGGGCGGCGGGCGAGGCCATCGAACAGCTCGTGACGGACTTCCTCGATCGATCTTCGCAGCGCGAGTCCGCCACGGCCCCGGACGCGGAGCTTGCGTCACAACGGCAGGCCCTGGCCGGCGCGGTGCGGCAGGCCATGAACTGCTGGTCGGCCCATCGTCGGACGGAAGTCATACGGGCGGCGATGTGGCTGGCGGAGGATCTGGAGGACGTGATTCTGACCCGCGTGGCGCAGCCGCGGTTGAAGCTCTCGCGCGTTTTCGAGGAAAGCCTGCGTGGACGGTTGGATCCGCGTATGGCTGCGTATGCGGTTCGGGCCCTGCGGGCGCCGGAGCTGCGCGGTCCGGTCGCCGCGTGGATCGGCAACTGCACGGACGACCGCACGATGGTTGCGGTTCTCGACAATCTGTGGGTGGCCGGTGACGTGGAAGTCTACCAGGCCCTGTCGAGCATCCGGCGGCTGGCGTGGCTGGAAGGCGGGATCGCCCCCCTGATGGATTTGCCGGGCGGTCGAGCCGAGGCCGCCGCCGTCCTGGTGGCGTCGTCCGGACTGCCGAACGAGGGCAAGGTGAACCTGCTGGCTTCGATGGCGTGCAGCGGACCGTCTGCGCTGGCTCGGGCGGCCGTCTGGCAGTTGGTGCCCAATCGGACGCGGGAGGCGTCGGCTGCCCTGCGTCGGGTTTCCCGGCACGGCGAGGCAGGCGTGGCCCGGCTGGCCGGACGGGAGCTGCAACGGCGGGAGCGGGCGGGCCAACTGTCGGCGGATTTCGTGCACGGGGCGGACCCGCCGCCGGCCAAGGTGAGCACCTTTGACACGTACTGGGCGGCGTTCGACCGCCTGGATGGGGTTCGTCAGGCGGAGTTCGGGGCGCAGCTTCGCGAGCAACAGCACGACTTCGACCGTTGTCTGCGACAGAAGCTCGCGTCGAATGACCCCGCCGATCGCACGCGCGCGGTATGCGTGGTGCGGAGGCTGAGGCTGCAGGAGGAGTTGGATGCGTCTCTCTATGGGCTGGCGCATGATGCGGATGCCGTGGTGCGCAGTTCGGTGATGCGTGCCCTGGGGCACCTGGACAGCCCGACCAGCCGTCGGATTCTGTCCGTGGCGCTGCACGATCCGGATGCACGAGTGCAGGCGAACGCCATCGAGGCCCTGGACGCGCTGGAAGCGTGCCAGTACCAGTCGGCGGTGCGCGACAAGCTGGCTTCTCCGAACGGCCGCGTGCGGGCGAACGCCGTGAAGATGCTGCTGAAGCTGGAGCTGCGCGAGGCCGTCGATGCGTTGCTGAACATGCTGCACGGCGCGGCGCGGTCGGACCGGCTCAGCGCCTTGTGGGTCATCGAATGCCTTCGCTTGCAGAGTCTGACGGATCGCTTGACGGACCTCGCGTGCAACGACCCTGATCCGCAGGTCCGGCACCGCGCGGTCCAGGTGGCCCGGTCGGTGGGTGTGGAGATTCCACCGGCCGCGACACCGGCGACGGAGGAGGCCGTGACGTGACGCCACTTCTGCTTCAGGCCATCGGTCCGCAGGATCGCCTGCACGGCATCCACAACCGCTTTGTGGACGGTGGCAGTTCACCGGGTGACGTGGCCCTGGTGCTGCTGTCGGCGGCCGCGTTCGTGGCGTTTCTCTACGTGCTGTACAGGCTGCAGCGGAAGTTGAGCCGCAAGGAAATCGACAACTCCGGCAAGTTGTTCCGAACGCTGCTGCTGGACCTCGGTTTGTCACCGGCCGATCGCAGCCTGTTGATGGCCGTTGCCCGCGACCGCAAACTCGCGGAGCCGTCCATTCTGCTGCTGGGTCCGAGCCCCTTCTGGCACCATGTGCGTCCCTGGTCGGAGGCCCAGCCGGACCGCCGCCGGCCCCCGTCGGACGTTGTCGAGAGATCGGAAGAGCGTCGTGTAGGGAAAGAGTGTAGGATAGGGTGT
>CAZBFW010000869.1:0-2055 GCA_964491135.1 uncultured Phycisphaeraceae bacterium
TGCCGGTTTCTCGTCCGCGAGCCCTGACGCCGGCCGGTGTGATCCTCGGGGCCGCGGTGGCTCTCTCGCCGCTGCTGGTCGGAGCCGCCGCCGGCGGCCTGATCGCGGCGCGCCGGGTGGGTGCCTCCGGCCCAAACGCCCGGCCGACGGTTCGCCTTGGGACGGGCGTGGTGCTGGGCTTTGCCCTGGTTGGCTTGGCCGGCTGGATGGATGGCCGACCTCCCTGGGTTGCGCTCGCCATCCCCGACCCGCTGTCGCGTGTGGGGCCGGCGGCGGTGTGGCGGTTCGGTGCAGAGGTCGCCGACCTGGCCGCTCCGCTGCTGGGGCTGGGCCTGCTGGGCCTGTGGATCGGCGGGCGGGTGAACGGAGACATCGCGCGAATCCCCGATTCATTCCCGCTGGACCACGCCATGCGCGTGTGGATGGTCGTCAACATTCTGGCAATCCTGTGCTTCCCGACGGTGTGCGCTGCCCACGCCATCGTATGGTTGGCGCCGCCGGCCCTGCTCGTCCCCGCAGGCTGGCGGGCCGTGCGCAAGGCCCTGACTGCGGCGCTTCCCTTCTCCATGAAACTTACCCTCGCCGCATTCGTGTTGCTCGTGGCGTTGCTCACGTGGCCCGCCATCCGCGCCGCCGGCGGAACCATTCTCATCGCGCTGACGGTGCCATAGGTCCGCCGCCCTGAATGGCTGCGGAGCCGCGTCTGGGATATGATCCGCCTCCATGAGCATCGCTGAAAACCGAGTAAGTCCGACGCGACATGCAATGCGTATGGGCGCAGCTTCGCTTCTCGGCATACTCATCGCGGCGGGCTCGACGGGCTGCATACCGCCCAGGTCTTTCAAGCAGGTCCGCAATCCGCAGAGCGGCGTGCCGCTGAACCGGCGTGTCTGCCTGGTCTACTCCCAGCGCTATCAGATCCACCTGGCCGGATTTGAGAAGCTGCACCCTTTTGACATCAACAAGTACGGCCGCATCTACCTGGAAATGCTCAAGGACGGTTTCGTGACACCGGAAGAGGTCTTCGTACCGGAGGCGATTTCGCGCGATGACCTGCTGCGCATCCACACGCCGCGATACCTGGACTCGCTGCAGGATCCGGCCGTCCTGGCCCGGGCACTCGAGTTCGGCCCCGCGGCGCTCGCCCCGGCCGGCCTGACGGACGCAGCGGTTCTGCGCCCCTTTCGCCACGCCACCGGCGGAACCCTGCTGGCCGCACGGCTCGCCCTGCGATACGGGATGGCCGTGAACCTGGGGGGCGGATTTCACCACGCCGGGCCGGATTCCGGGGAAGGCTTCTGCGTGTATGCGGACATGCCGGTGGCGATCCGGACGCTGCAGGCCGAGGGGGCCGTCCGCCGGGCGTTGATCGTCGACCTTGACGCACACCAGGGCAACGGAACGGCCCGCTGCTTTGCGGGTGATGACGCGGTGTTCACGTTTGACATCCACCAGGCCGACATCTACCCGATTCCCAAAGAGACGAACGACGTGGACATCGCGATGGAACGTCACGTTTCGGACGTGGATTACCTGCGCGTGCTGAGCCATCGTCTGCCGGCCGTGTTCGAGCAGGCGCAGCCGGACATCGTGTTTCTGCAGGCCGGCGTCGACGTGCTGGACGGCGATCCGCTGGCCGATTTTCGCCTTACGGAGGAGGGCATCGTCGCCCGGGATTCACTGGTGTTCGCCCAGGCGCATCGCCGCGGCCTGCCCATCGTGATGGTGCTGGGCGGCGGGTACAGCGATCGGGCGTGGGCCGCCCAGTACCAGAGCATCCGCTCACTCGTTCGCCTGTACGGGCTGGGGCGTCCGGAGCCGAGACACCCGCCCCGAAAGGCCACGCCCCAAGAGAAGATCTACACCAAGTGACGTTCTGCCACCCCGGCACGACGAAAGTATCGCTCCCGCATTCATGGGTTTCTGTAAGGATGCGCACGATCCCCGCTACGCCCTTGCCCGCAGCGGCGGGGCGGTCCTATGCTCCGTCATGATGACCGGCGCGGCCCGGGCAGTACCCCGGGCGCGCCATAGAGGGCCGAATCAGGAACGAAC
>CAZBFW010000870.1:0-2053 GCA_964491135.1 uncultured Phycisphaeraceae bacterium
GCTTGCGTGGGTCGACGGCGTCGTGCACGACGGGTGTTTTATTGAGAAGCACCTCGGGGTGGCGCCCACCATCGTGCCCGATCAGGGTCTATGGCCGGAGGCGGACGACCTGCCGGTCATTCCGGAGCCGCCGCCGGATTCCGCGGTGTTTGTGGGCCGGCTGGACGCAGACAGCGGCATCCAAATCTACGTAGACGCGATTGCGTGCCTGCGTGACCGACATCGTCGCACCATCACGCTCCATGTGTACGGCGGGGGCTCGTTGGAGGAGCACCTGCGGCGCAAAGCGGAACGGCAGCGATTGCCCATCGTGTTCCACGGGTGGCAGCCGGGCGCTCAGGAGCGAATCACCGACGGGTGCTTCGCGTTCGTCGCCGGCCGGATGGCCATGCAGGAAGCGATGGCCCGGCGTCGCATGGTGGTGGCGGCCTTCGTTGACCCGTTGAAGCGTGACTACGTCTGCGGCGAGCCGTTCAGTCCGCACGTGGTGGCCGGCGAAAATGCCAGGAGCATCGCCGTTCAGGTGGCGTACTATGCCGCACACGAGGAGGAACGGCGGCAGCACGTGGAGGCCGCGTTTGCCTACGCCCGCCGCTTGAGTTGGAAGAACACCGCTGCGGCCTACCTCCAACTCTGGAGCGGCACCGGCGCAACCCAATCCCCCCGCCACCGCCTGAGCCGGCTGGATCGCATCCGCCTCGCCCTGCAACTGCGAGCCGAAGCCCGCGACCCTGACCGTCGCCCCGGCACCCACGAACCTCTGCACCGGTGCCGACTCCCAATACCGGCGCCGCAGTAGCTCTCCGACAGGACTCTTCTGCCGTGCCCGGCCCGCTTCGTGCTGGGAACGGCGATCAGACTCCGTGGCCAGGCTTCGCGCTTGGGGCCACTGGGGATGAGCGTTGGCGGAGCGGTGGCGGCGCGATAGACTGTCGGCATGGCGGCGATGCGGAGGGAATGACAGCAGCCGGTGAATACTCATGTCGATCCTGAACAACAGCGTGTTGGTGGCGATCCTATCGGCTGTGGGGTTCGTGCTGGCGTATCGGCTGTACGGCCGGTATCTGGCGCGACGAATCTTCGGGTTTGACGCCAGCCGGCCGACGCCGGCCCACCGGTTCCGCGACGGCATGGACTACGTGCCGACGCACCCGGCCATTCTGTTCGGACACCATTTCTCCTCGATCGCCGGGCTGGGGCCGATCGTGGGACCGGCCATCGCCGTGCTGTGGGGATGGGTGCCGGCCCTGCTCTGGGTGGTGTTCGGCAGCATCTTTATGGGGGCCGTGCATGACCTGGCCACGCTCTACGCGTCGATGCGCCACGACGGCCGGGGCATCGGCGACCTGACCCGGGACGTGCTCGGCGCCCGGCCGCGGGTGCTGTTTTTGGTGATCATCTTCTTCCTGCTGGCCCTGGCGATGGGCGTTTTCGCGCTGCTCATGGCGCAGTTGTTCACGGACCTGTCGCCACAGGCCGTCGTGCCGACGATGGCCCTGATCGTGATTGCAGTCATCATCGGGGTGCTGGTCTACGTGCGGCGTTGGAACCTGGGGGTGGCCACGCTGCTGGGACTGGGCCTGATGTTCGGGTCGATGTATATCGGCATGAAGGTGCCGGTCCCGTTGTACAAGCAGTTTCTCGATTCCGAGATTCGCCAGGCCCTGGACGACGCCCCGCGACCCCAGGTGCCCATGGTGGGCGGTGTGCGGGCGGCGTTTCCGGCCGAGGCGATCGCCTACTTCGAGTCGCATCCCAAGCATACGCGGGCCGCCGGCTGGGCGAATGACGTACGGGAGGCTCAGCTCCAGGCCAAGGACACGTGGACGTACACGTTGCTCCTGTACGCGTTCATTGCCTCGATCCTGCCCGTCTGGCTGCTGTTGCAGCCCCGCGACTACATCAACAGCTACCAGCTCTACGCCGGCCTGCTGGCCCTGATGGCCGGCGTATTCGTGCTCCGGCCGGCGATCGCGGCACCAGCCGCCCGCATGCCGGACTGGTGGAACCAGCCGATCTGGCCATTCCTGTTCATTACGATCGCTTGCGGAGC
>CAZBFW010000871.1:0-2044 GCA_964491135.1 uncultured Phycisphaeraceae bacterium
CCAGAGCGCCAGGCGCAACCGCCGCTGGTGGTCCTCCTTGACCTCGGCCAGCCGTTCCGCGTTCCGGAGCCGAAGCGAGACGGCACTGGCCCAGGTCAGACCGCCCAGCACCAGCAGGGCGATCAGGCCGAAGCACAGCGTCGCGAGCTTTGCACTTCGGGAGGCTGTGGACATGGATCAGCTTCCGCCTTCGGCGGGCTCGGCCTCCGCCCGCACTTCGGGCCCCAGCATATAGCCCTGGCCGCGGACCGTCACCACCCATTCACCGCCGGTCTCGCGATCGTCGCCGGCCAGCTTGGCCCGCAGCCGCGTAATGTGCATGTCGATCGCCCGGGTCTCCAGCGACTCGGCGCTGATGCCCCAGACGTGGGTGAGCAATTCCTCGCGTGAGATGGTCCGGCCGTAATTGGCGGCCAGGTGCAGCAGCACGCCCGATTCCATTTCCGTCAGGGTCGCGCGCCGGCCGTCGGCGAACACGACCTCTCGTCGCGGGAAGTCCACCGCGGCGCCCGGCCCGGTCAGGCCCCGGATGGTCGGCGGCCGCCCGCCGCTGCGGCGGAGGACCGCCTCCACGCGGGCGAGCAATTCCCGGGCGGAGAACGGTTTGACGACGTAATCGTCCGCACCCCGGCGGAGGCCGCGGACCCGGTCTTCCTCGGAGCCGCGAGCGGTCAAAATGATCACCGGCAAGTGCGTGTGCGTCTGGCGAAGCTGGGTCAGCACGTCAAGGCCGTCCAGACCGGGCAGAAGCAGGTCGAGCAGAACCAGATCCACGCCCATGCGACGGGCTTCGACCAGGCCGGTGGGGCCGTCGGCGGCCTCGAGGGTCTGGTAGCCGGCGGCCGCGAGGGCGTCGGCGATTCCGCGACGGATCAGCTCCTCATCCTCGATCACGACCACGCAGCGTTTTCTCACGACTGGCCCTCGCCGGAGAGCGGCCGGCCCGGACACCCACGGTTGCCTGGATGGAGCATGCGCCCGGGCCGTCCCTCGGAACACTCCTTTATCGTACCATCCGCGGGGCGAACGTGCGGTAACCACATTGTAACAAGGGTCGGGGGCCGGCAGTCCCGGAAGGGTCTACAGAGGGACACGGTAGAAGGCGGCCGCCAGGGCGGCGGCGGCGATGGGTGACAGCAGCCAGCTCACCCCGATTCGCTTGAGCTCGGTGGCGTGAACGGCCCGGGTGCCCCGCATGAGACCGACGCCGACCACCGCGCCGATAATCGCCTGAGACGCCGACACGGGCACACCGATCCACGCAAACACGTGGAGGGTGAAGGACTGGGCGGACGTTGCGACCAGTGCCGCGTACGCGTCCATCCGCACCAGACGCGCCCCCACGGTCATCATGACGCGCCGGCTGAACGTGATCGCGCCCACGCCAATGAAAATGCCCCCCCAAAAGGCCAGCAGGTCGGGATCGCGGAAGGGCGCCGTGCCGGCGTACACGCCGGTGACGTTGGCCACGTTATTGGCGCCCAGCGTATACGACCCGTACGCGCCCACCAGCACGAGCAGTCCCCACAGCACGTTGTCCCGGGTCAGCATGGACATCCGGGCGTGCTTGAGGACCTGGCTGCCCAGCACGTAGAGGATGCAGGCGATGACGACCGCACCGACGGGCGTGGCCACCCAGCAGACAAGGATCTTGGGCAGGCCGGCCCAGTTCGGCGCGTTCACGGTCAGGCCGATGCCGATGATCGCACCGACCACGGCCTGCGACGCGGACACGGGGATGCCGCGCCACGTCATGAACGTCACCACGATCGCGGCGGCGAGGGACGCGACCACCGCGGCCCGCAGGTCGTTCGGAGCCAGAGCGCCCAGCGTCTCGATGCCCGGGCGGCCCTCCAGCCACGCGCCCAGAACCACGCATACGGCACAGACGATGGCGGCCGTCGAGAAACGGACAGCCCGGGCAGCCACGGCGGTGCCGAACACGTTGGCCGCGTCGTTGGCCCCCAGGGCCCAGCCGAGGAATGCCCCGCCGCCCAGAGCGAGCATGTCACACCGTCCTCTTGATGGCCGTGATCCGGACGTG
>CAZBFW010000872.1:0-2041 GCA_964491135.1 uncultured Phycisphaeraceae bacterium
AAGACCTGCGGTAGGCTCATCGTCGCACAATCCGCATTCCAGGAGGGTCCGCCGATGACTGCTCAGCAAACGCGCGTCGAAAAGGACAGCATGGGTGAAATGCTCGTGCCGGCCAACGCGTACTGGGGCGCCCAGACGCAGCGGGCCGTCGAGAACTTCCCCATCAGCGGGTACCGGCTGGGACGCCCGTTCATCCGCACCCTGGGGCTGATCAAGCAGTCGGCCGCGCAGGTCAACAAAGCGCTGGGTCTGCTGGACCCGGCACTCGCGGAGAAGATCCAAGCCGCCGCCGCGGAGGTGATTGACGGCAAGCTGGACGGCCACTTCGTTGTGGATGTCTTCCAAACCGGTTCCGGCACCTCCACCAACATGAATGCCAACGAGGTCATCGCCAACCGGGCGAATGAACTGGCCGGCTCGACCATCGGCTCCAACCAGCCCATCCACCCCAACGACCACGTAAACCTGGGCCAATCATCCAACGACGTCATCCCGACCGCCATTCACGTTTCCGCCGCGGAGGCGATCCACCGGGATCTGGCGCCCACGCTGAGCCGGCTGTCGGCCGAGCTGACCGCCAAGGCCGCCCAGTTTGACGCTGTCCTGAAGATCGGCCGTACACATCTGCAGGATGCCACCCCCATCCGCCTGGGCCAGGAGTTCTCCGGCTACGCCGCCCAGGCCGTCCTGTCGCTGGACCGCGCTCGCCGGGCCGTTACCGCCCTGCGGGAACTGCCCATCGGCGGAACGGCCGTCGGCACCGGTATCAACACGCACCCGGAGTTCGGCCGGCGGATGTGCGCGGCGCTCTCCGAGGCAACCGGCCTGGATCTTGTCGAAGCCGCCAACCACTTCGAAGCCCAGGCGGCGAAGGATGCCGTATGCGAGGCCAGCGGCCTGTTGCGCACGATCGCCGTCTCCGTCACCAAAATCGCCAACGACATCCGCCTGTTGGGCAGCGGCCCGCGATGCGGCATCGGCGAAATCCGCATCCCGCCCACCCAGCCGGGCAGCAGCATCATGCCCGGCAAGGTCAACCCGGTCATGAGCGAAATGCTCATCCAGGTCGCGGCCCAGGTCACCGGCAACGACACGGCCATTGCACTAGGCTGCCGCGACGGGCACTACGAGTTGAACGTCATGATGCCCATGATGGCCCACAACCTGCTCGAATCCATTCGGCTGCTCTCCAACGGCGTGCGGGTCTTCACCGATCGCTGCGTGAAAGGCATCGAGGCAGACCCGGAGCGTTGCCGGGCCATGATCGAGCAATCGCTGGCCATGTGCACCAGCCTCGCCCCCCTGATCGGCTACGACCGGGCGGCTGCCATCGCCAAGGAAGCTTACCGGACCGGCAAAACCGTCCGCCAGGTTGCTCTCGAGCAGAGAGTCCTCGACGAGGCCACACTTGACGAGATTCTCAACCCGCTTTCCATGACGAAACCGCGTCCGTAGGGCTTGCGGCCCGGCGGCATGGGGTCGAATTCCACCGGTCCAATCCGGTACAATGGGGCGAAGGGCCGAAGGAGGCGACGAATGCGTCTGGCGATGGTTCCCCTTCTGGTATTGGCGGTTTCGGCGGCGGCCCAGCCGCCGGACCTGGTGACGACGGCCGGCGCGGAGTTTTCCAAGGACGGCCAGGCGTGGCGGTTCATCGGCGTCAATCTCCGCGGGCTCGTGCATTACGGAGGCGGAGACGGCGCCCTGCCCTACACCAGCCTCGGCCACATCGACGAGAACCTGGCCGGCGTCAGCGGCATGGGCGGCCGCGTGGTCCGGGTCTTCGCGGCCAACCGGAACATCTCGCACCAGACGGCCGTGAACCGGCTCGGCTACGCGCTGGACAAGGCCGACCAGTACGGGATCAAGCTGATCATCGCGCTGACGGACTTCTATCCCACCCCGTTCCACCCGCAGGGCGACGACGGCTACTACACGCAGAACCCCTGGGGCTGGACCGTGTTGAATCACGACTGGTTCGCCGGCGGCTATCAGAACAACTACCTGCCGTACGTGCAGTTGGCCGTCAGCACGTACAAGG
>CAZBFW010000873.1:0-2034 GCA_964491135.1 uncultured Phycisphaeraceae bacterium
CCCGTCCACGGCAATGATGTCGCCCAGATCCAGCAGCTTGATCACCGGCCAGGATTCGGCCAGCGCCTTCTTCGACAGCCCGACCTGAATCCGCCCGCCGCCGTCCTGGATGGTCAAAAAAACCAGGCTTCCCATCACCCGCTGGAGCATCACCCGGCCCGCCACGCGGGCGCACGCGCCGTCCGCCGACTGCCCGGGCTCCAAGCCCAGCCCCTCGGCCTTCGTCCGGACCGACACGATCGGCTCGACGTCCGGCAACCGCCGTCCGTACGGGTCGACATTCAACTCGCGCAGCTTCTCCAGCTTGCGGAGGCGGTCATCTTTCAGTCTGTGATCCAAAGTTGTCCTCACCTGAAGCCGGGGGCACACCGGCGGGCCGGATGGTAGCACGCCCAATAGGTCCAATCAACGCCGCCGGCGCTTGACCGTCGGCAGCAGGCGATGCGGATCGCCCATCAGCACCTCGGCACGCTCTACGAGGGTCTCGAATGCCGCTCGCTCCCCCGGGGCGAAGACCGGTCGCCCGAACATGCCGAGCGACCGTTCGACCGCAAATGCCAGACCGTCAAACGTGTCATAGCTGTGCAGCCGGCGGTTGGAGACCCACTGGGCCAGCACGGCGCGCGTGACGGGCACGTCCACGCCATAGCCCGCACAAACGGTGGGCAACACGTCGCTGTCGTGCAGCCAACGGATCGCCTCATAGCACGCCTCCGCCCCGGCGGGGTCCGCCCGGACCAGCAGGCGATCGAGTACCAGTTCCGCCGCCACGTGCGGCAGCAACCATCGCGTCCAGTGATCCGCCAGAAGGGGCACCTCCCGCCGCGTGAAGGTCATCAGCCCCTGCATCAGTGACACGAAGGACGTGCTTGTGTGGAAGGCCGCATCCGCCTCCAGATGACTGCGGATTCCGTCCGCCAGATCGGCCAGGGGCTCCCCATGCTGTGGGCCCGCGTCCGTCCCGTTCCACGGCGCCGGCCGGTGCGTTCGACGAGCCCCGGCATAACGGATCAGGTCCGGCAGGATGCTCCCTGCCGTCAGCGGGGGCCGACCCATCGGCAGAACCAGCGTGGCGTGCGCGAAGTAGTTCATGGGCCAATCGGGGGTTGCGGGCCGCCGGAGGCCTGCGAGCCGTCCGGGCACAATGGAGTCGGTTGTCCGGCGGACGTCTTCCCTACACGTCGAGGTTTTTCACGTAGACCGCGTTATCCTCGATGAAGCGGCGCCGTTGCTCGACGCCCTCCCCCATGAGCAGGGTGAACATGCGATCCGCCTCCCGGACGTCAATGTCGTACTGCTCGCTGTCGTCCGGATCGTCGCTGACGCGCACCCGCAGGAGCGTCCGGTTCTCCGGATTCATCGTGGTCTCCCACAGATCCTCCGCATCCATCTCGCCCAGGCCCTTGAAACGCTTGATGTTCAGCCCGCCGGCCCCCAGATCGCGGATGGCCTGGCCGACCTGCGAAAGGTTGTCCAGCTCCACGTCCGGCTTGTCGCCGTGGCGCAGGATGAACTTGGCCGGAGGCAGTTCCCCGGTCACCAGTTCCTCGCGTTCCAGAAACCAGTCTGCGACGTCCAGCCCCAGCTCCGCCAGTTCGCGGATTCGGGCCTCGAGGGCCCGACACTCGCGCAGCTCATAGCGCACGATGCGCCGCGCCGGCGCGGCGCCCTCCCCGTTTCCGTTGGACGACTCGTCCACGACGCGAAGGTGCCGCGCCTCCACAATTTCCACCGTACCCACCTGCTCCGCGAGGTGCTGCCGGAAGGCCATCAGCTCTTCCTCGTTGTGGAAGAACCGGCTTTCCATCTCCGGCCGGCCGGGCGTCTGAATCCGGGCCAGAATGGCGGGCACGCCGCGTTTTCGATCGCGCTGGTTACAGATGAGGTCCCGGAAATCGATGCCGCGCCGGGCCAGGATCCGTGCTTTGCCCGCGATGCGATCCAGCAGGCTGTGCGCACCGGCCAGCGCCGCGCCTTCAATCGTGCGCTCGCCCTGAGAGTCCCGGACGATCAGCACCGTTCCCTCCCGCCCGA
>CAZBFW010000874.1:0-2030 GCA_964491135.1 uncultured Phycisphaeraceae bacterium
CACCCTATCCTACACTCTTTCCCTACACGACGCTCTTCCGATCTGGTGCGGCAACTGCCTCAAGGCCTGTCTGCACCAGGCCCGCCGGTACGTCGATGACTTCGACGCGTTCCTTGCGGACCTGGCGGACGGTGTGCCCATCGTGGGAATCGTCGCGCCCTCGGCGGCGGCGAGTTTCCCCGAAACGTACCTGAACCTCATCGGCTGGCTGAAGGGCAAAGGTCTGCGGGCCGCATTCGACGTCAGTTTCGGCGCTGAACTGACTGCATACTCCCTGGTCGAGCACATCCGGACAAACAGTCCCCGGCTCGTCATTGCCTCGCCGTGTCCCGCCATTGTCACGTTCGTCCAGACGTACCACCCGGAGTTGCTGGAGTATCTGGCCCCGATTGACTCGCCGATGCTCCACACCATCAAAATGATCCGGACGTACTATCCGCAATTCGCCGACTGCCGGATTGCCGCCATCTCACCCTGTGCCGCCAAGAAACGGGAGCTCGCCGACGGCGGGCAAGGCGACTACAACATCACGTACCAATCCCTGGCCCGTCACCTGCAGGAAAGCGGCATTGACCTGTCGTGCGAGCCCGTGGGAGCGTTCGAGAACCCGTCGGCCGAGCGCGCGGTCTCGTTCTCGACCCCGGGCGGCCTGCTCCACACGGCCCAACGCTGGATGCCCGAGCTGGCCGAACAGGCCCGCCGGATCGAAGGCAGCCCGATCGTCTACGACTATCTGCAGGCGTTGCCGGGCGTGCTGGCGCAGGGTCGCGCTCCGTTGCTGGTCGACTGCCTGAGCTGTGAATTCGGCTGCAACGCCGGCCCGGCCGCACTGACGCGCGCCCAATCCCCCGATGAGATGGAGTACTGGATCAGGAAACGATCGGAGGCGGCAAAGCGCCCAAGCGGGGGTGCAGACGCATCGGGCCGGGCCGACAACGCCCAGGACATCACCGCGACGCTCGCCCGCTATTGGCGGAGCGGCCTCTACGTACGGCAGTACACGGACCAGCACACCCGGAACAGGATCAGGATTCCCGACGAGCGAAGCCGCTGGGTCATCCTCGGCCAGATGCACAAGTACTCCGAGGCCGACCTGTACAACTGCACGTCCTGCGGATACCTCTCGTGCGTGGGGATGGCCACCGCCATCTACAACGGCAAAAACAAACCCGAGAACTGCCACTTCTACCTGGCCAGGGAGCGGGAGATTTCTCATCGGGAGATGATCGAGCGCGAGAAGCGTTTTCGAAACATCCTGACGACGTGCATCGAGGGCTTTGTCTCCGTCGACAACGACTTCGTGATTCAGGAGGTCAACCCGGCCCTCTGCCGCATGTTCGGGATGGGTCCGGACCGGATCATCGGCCGCAGTCTGCGCGATCTGACCGACGACTCGGGCAAAATGGAGTTCGACCGCCAGCTCGAGCTCCGCAAGGCGGGCAACTCCAGCGTCTACGAAATCCGCATGATCCGCGGCGACGGAAGGCCCGTGGACTGCATCTTCAGCGCCTCGCCGATCCGGGACAGTACCAACCGCCGGGTGGGCTCCTTCGCGATGGTCACGGACATTACCGCGCGCAAGCAGGCCCAAGAGGCGCTACGGACGGCCCGTGACGATCTGGAGCGGCGAGTTCAGGAGCGCACGGCCGAGCTGGCCCGCACCAACGAGGACCTGCACGTCGAGGTTGCCGAACGCAAGCGGGCGGAGGCCGCGCGGCATTTGAACGAGGTCCGCCTGGAAGCGATGCTCCGGCTCTACTCCATGAAGGAACGGAGCGTCAAGGAGATCAGCGACTTCGCCCTCGAACACGCCGTCGCCATCACGGACAGCCGGATCGGGTACCTGGCCTTCCTGAATGAGGACGAAAGCCTTCTGACCATGTACTCCTGGTCCAGGAACGCCATGGCCGAGTGCGCCATCGTCGACAAGCCGGTCGAGTACCCGGTACACACGACCGGACTGTGGGGCGAGGCGGTTCGTCAACGCCGGCCCATCATCACGAACGACTACGCGGCGCCGAACCCCCACA
>CAZBFW010000875.1:0-1591 GCA_964491135.1 uncultured Phycisphaeraceae bacterium
GCCGATCGCTGGAGGCCAACAACATCGACTCCACGCCCACCGTGCTGGCCATGCTGGGTCTGCCGGTGCCCGACGATATGGAAGGCGGAGTGATCGAAGGGCTGTTCGACCCGCCGGTCACGATTGAGAAGGAAGCCGCCGGCGCCGCCACCGGCGCCGCAACGGGTGAGACCTACTCAGACGAGGACGTGCGCAAGGTCACCGAGCGGCTCATGGATTTGGGCTATCTTCAGTGATTTCCTCGTGAGGCTGTGTGCCGGCAGGCGGCGGGGTTGCCTGTCGCTTCCGGGCTTCCTGGGCCTTCACGATGACCTCGAAGCGGCGAGCCGCCTCGTCCCAGAAGCCTTTGTCGAAGAGAACCTCGGCAGGCACTTGGCGATGACTCACCAGGACGGCCGGCGCCTTGCCGACGTTCAGCGTGCGGGCCAGCTCCGCGTCCTCGGCGATGCGGTTGCGGACGGCGCTGGATTCCATCGTGGCCAGGTACTGTGCGGCATCCAGCTTGAGCTTCAGAGCGACCTTGGCGTAATCCATCTTCTCCATCATCTTGAACTTCCGAGCGTCGTAGAAGATGTCGTGTGCTTCCCAGAAGGCCTCGTTTCCGCCGAGCACGCGGGCGGCCTCCACCGCCCGGGCCGCGACGCAGGCCGCCGGCACCGCGTTCCCGGAGGCATAAGGGTTGCAGTCCGTGCTGTCGGGCAGGTATTTGAACACGATCCGCAACCGTCCTTTGAACAGAGGCGTCACGTACTCGTGCAAGAACGTGGCCAGCGCATGCGACCGCTCGCACGCGAAATCGCCGAAGACGACGATGGTCAGCGATTGCGTGTCTGCATCCACGGCAGTGGACGGGTCGTCCGGACGAAGCGTGAACTGAAGCCTCGGATTCTTCTCGTAGAGCGCCCACACCTTTCCGGTGAGTCGCCGCTCGACCTCCTGCCAGAACACCTTCACCGACCGACAGACCGAGGGGACGTGTCGCCCGTTGAGGTACAGTGACGGCGTACCGCGCAGCTTGATCTTCTTGGCGAGTTCCACGTCTTCCCGGATTCGGTTCCGCACCGCATCCGAGTCCATCGTTTCGCGGAACGTCTCCCACTCAAAGCCCAGTCCCTTTGCCAGCTCCGGAAGGTATCGTGTGGGATTGGCCAGCCGGCCCTGATTCGCAAACATCAGATCGTGGGCCTTCCAGAACGCGTCGTTGCCGCCGAGCACGCGAGCCGCCTCGGCGGCCCTGGACGCTTCGCACGCGGCCGGGTGCATGTTGTGCGGGATGTACGGATTGCAGTCCGTGCTGGCCGGATAGTGCTTGAAAACGACCTTGAGCCGCTCGCCGAACATCGGTTTGAGCACCTCATCCGTGTACTTCGCAAAGCGAGCGCAGTGCGGGCACTGGAAGTCCGTGATGATCACCATCACCGCGTCGGTCGCGCCGGGCATGAGCGCCTTTGCGCGCGGGTCGCAGCGCAGTTCCACCCCGCGTGCGGAAAGCCGCCCGGCGATCTCCGGCAGCGCATCGCCTGCAACGCTCGCGTGGACAAGCAGCGTCTCCGCCGCGTTGCAGACGGAGGGCCTGGAACATTTTGCGTTC
>CAZBFW010000875.1:1601-2027 GCA_964491135.1 uncultured Phycisphaeraceae bacterium
TCCGGACGGATGGGAATGTCCAGCAACTCGCCCTGCTCGTAAATCGCGTAGAGCGTGCCCGCGTGCTGGCGTATGGACTCCTCAAGTTCAGCATGGGCCTTCGCCGCCGCCGCAAAACCGACCTGGTACAGACGCCGCCCGCGCTGCTCCGCCGCGTAATCGTGAAGCCACAACTCCGCGACCGCCACCGCCGCCATGGTCGCCAGCGTCACGAGAGCGAGCCGCCGGCTGGGATGCGGCGCGGAGGGCGGCGTCGCGGGCTCCGGACCCTGCGGCTCCGGAGCCGCTGCCCGGACCGCCCGGGGCCAGAGCAGGAAGGCCCCGACCAGCGCCGCCCCGTTCAGGGCGTGCGCGACCAGGCACCACGGGCACCAATCGTCCAGGTCCGTGAATAACATCAGATACAGAAAGAACAGCACGCCGCCT
>CAZBFW010000876.1:0-2025 GCA_964491135.1 uncultured Phycisphaeraceae bacterium
GGCCGTCGCCGCTGGTCGCCTTCACCTCAAACGTGCCCACCTCCGGGTCGATCTCGAGAATGGAGATGTCGAAGGTACCGCCGCCGAGGTCGAACACGGCGATCCGCTCTTCCTTCTTCTTTTTGTCCAGGCCGTACGCGAGGGCGGCGGCCGTAGGCTCGTTGATGATGCGCTCGACCTTCAGCCCGGCGATCTCGCCGGCGTCCTTCGTGGCCTTGCGCTGGGAGTCGTTGAAATAGGCCGGCACGGTGATGACCGCACGCTCGACCTTTTCGCCGAGGTAATCCTCGGCGGTCTTCTTGAGGTCCTGGAGGATCATGGCGCTGATTTCCGGGGGCGTGTATTCCTTGCCCCGGACGTTCACCTTCACCAGTTCGTCCGATCCGCCCACGACCTTGTAGGCCACGAGCTTCTCCTCATGGCTGACTTCGTTGTGGCGCCGGCCCATGAAGCGTTTGATCGAGAATACGGTGTTCTGCGGGTTGGCGACCTGCTGGTGCCTGGCGATTTGCCCCACCAGGCGTTCGCCGCTGTCGGTAAACCCCACCACGGACGGGGTCAGCCTGGCTCCGTTCGAGTTGGTCAGCACCTTGGGCTGCCCGCCCTCGACGATGGCCACCACCGAGTTCGTGGTTCCCAGGTCAATCCCGATGATCTTCGACATTCGGACACCTCCTGTACGGGTTGGACACGCGGCGCCACAGCCCTGCAGCCGTAGCGCAGCGTCCCCCTTGCTCCATGCGTTGCACGTCCGGTGCCACTCGGACACGAGAGAGCCGACCCGCGTAACCTACGTAATGGCAGATGGTTATGGAATCTGTCGATTCCGTCCGTCGCCATCGTACTGCCATCCTGACAGGGCCGCCCCCTGCGATATTGGCACTCGGGATACCGCCGTAACTGGCTCTGCCGGGCGGGATTATCTGCTTTGGACGACCCCCCCGGTCCGATACACTCCTCTCACGATGGATACGGAACCGTTCGATCTGGCTCAGGCCGACGCGTACCCGACGGTGACGCAGATTTCGGTCTTTCTTGTGGAACGCGTCGGCGAGCTGCTCCGGCTGACCCGCACGCTGGACCCGTGCGATGTGCGTATCGTCGGCCTCTCCATCGTCAACGCGGTGGATACGGCCATCGTGAGGATGATTGTGGACGACCCGGACGGAGCGGCCCAGACGCTGCGGGACGCCGGTTTTGCCATCAGCGAATCGGAGCTGCTGGTCGTTTCGCTTCCGCACGGCAAGCGGGCGCTGCTGGAGACGTGGTCCGCTTTGCTCAGCGGCGAGGTCAGCGTGTCCTACACGTACCCGCTTCTGACTCAGCCGAAAGGTCGCCCAGCCCTGGCCGTCATGGCGGACAATCTCCCGATGGCGGCCGCTAACCTGTCCCGACGGAGCTTCACGCTGCTGGATCAATCCGACCTCGCGGGTGGGTACTGACGCGCGCAGCGGCCCGGCCGCGTCATTCTGGCAGTGCCCGCACAACTTCACACGTCGGCAACTTGTTTGGTCCATGGATGTTGCGCAATCCAATGGACTGGCACGAACATTGCTCGTACGGTTGTATAGAGCCTTTTGCCGGAGAGGTTCCAACTGTGTAGAGTTGTCACGGCAACGGAGAGTGCCATGATTGCTTTCATCGGTCTTGCCCCCATGTACTTCCTGATCATCGCCCCGGCCCTCATCCTGGCGTTCTGGGCGCAGGCGAAGGTCAAGAGTGCCTATGCGCAAGCCGGGCGCATCCCGGTCTCCAGCGGCCTGAGCGGCGAGCGGGCGGCTCGCCGCATTCTCGATGACAGCGGCCTGCACGACGTGGAGATCGAGCCGGCGCGCGGATTTCTCAGCGACCACTACGACCCGCGCGACCGGGTCTTGCGTCTGAGCCCGGAGGTGTACCAGGGGCGATCGCTGGCCTCCGTCGGCATCGCTGCGCACGAGGCCGGTCATGCGATTCAGCAGGCGGTGAGCTATGCGCCGCTGGCGCTGCGCAACGGGCTGGTGCCGCTGGCGTCCGTGGGATCGC
>CAZBFW010000877.1:0-2022 GCA_964491135.1 uncultured Phycisphaeraceae bacterium
TCGCGGCCAACGGCGTCGTCGGGGCCGGCGGGGCCGGCTTCCCCACGCACGTGAAACTGGCCGGCAAGGTCGATACCGTCATTCTGAACGCCGCCGAGTGCGAGCCGCTCCTTCACAAGGACAAGGAGCTGCTGCGGCATTACCCGGAGCAGGTTCTGGCCGGCCTGATTGCGGCAGGCGAGCTGACGGGAGCGCGGGAGGTCGTGGTCGGTGTCAAAGGCAAGTACACCGACGTGATCAAGCGGCTGCGCCCCCTCATGCCACCACATGGGCGTGTCGTGCGCCTTCACGACGCCTATCCGGCCGGGGACGAGTTCATCCTGGTCTACGACGTGACGGGGCGGATCATTCCGCCCGGCGGCATTCCACTCGTCGTCGGATGCGCCGCCCTCAACGTGGAGACGGCGTACAACATCGGCACGGGAAAGCCGGTCACAGAGAAGTTCCTCACTGTTGCCGGCGCCGTCAAGCGGCCGGTGACGCTTCGCATCCCCGTGGGCATCCGGCTTGGGGAGGCGGTCGATCTGGCCGGTGGAGCGACCGTCGACGATCCACGCGTCCTGATCGGCGGGGTGATGATGGGCCATCTGGCCGCTTCGCTCGATGAGCCGGTGACCAAGACATGTGGTGGACTGATCGTGCTGGGGCCGGACCACGTGCTCGTCCGGCGATACGAGAGCCCCTGGAAGGAGATCGCCCGCATCGGAGCCAGCGCGTGCGACCAGTGCACGTTCTGTACGGAATTCTGCCCGCGCTACCTGCTGGGCCATCCGATCGAGCCTCACAAGGCGATGCGGTCACTGGGCTTCGTCGAAAACCGTGAGCCGACGGTCATCGGTTCTCAGTTCTGCTGCGAGTGCAACCTCTGCACGATGATCGCCTGTCCGGAAGACCTGGACCCCAAGAATGTCTGTACACACAACAAACGCCAGCTTGCCGCCGAGGGCCGCAAGTGGAAGGTCGACGCCAACCCGGACCGCGCCCGATTACACCTGGACGATCGGCGGGTTCCCATCAGCCGGCTCATCCGCAAACTCGGGCTGTCGCAGTTCATGAACGACGGACCGCTGGAGGAGCCGGGTTATCGACCCGCCCGCGTGGTTCTGCCGCTCAAGCAACATGCGGGCGCGCCGGCGGAGCCGGCCGTGTCTTCCGGGACCCGGGTGCGTGCCGGCGACGTGGTGGCGCGTCCGGCGAAGGACGCGCTGGGCGCCGTGATCCACGCCAGTATCGACGGGGTGTGTGAGATTTCGAAGGACCAGGTGATTATCACCGCGGCGGGATGACGTTGGAGCAATCGCACATGCTCGAATCCGTGGGAATCATCGAACTGACCAGCGTGGGCATCGGATACGTCGTGCAGGACGCCATGCTGAAGGCGGCGGACGTCCGGCTGGTCCTGGGCCGCACCATCTGCTCCGGCAAATACATCATCGCGGTCACCGGCCAGGTGGCGGCCGTCACGGCCGCCGTTGAGAATGGCCTGGAAGCGGCGCCGGATGGCGTCATCGATCACTGCATCATCCCGCGGATTCACCCGACCGTATTCCGGGCGCTGGGCGGCGGCGTGGAATTGCACGTGCCTCAGGCCGGCGTGGACGCGGACCACCCGCCCAAGGCGCTGGGCGTCGTGGAGACGTTCTCCGGCGTCAGCGTGTTGGAGGCAGCCGACGCCGCCGCAAAGGCCGCAAACGTCGCCCTCTTCCGCATCCACATGGCCATGGCCCTGGGCGGCAAGGGCTACATGCTGATGGCCGGCACCGTGTCCGACGTGCAGGCCTCCGTTGCGGCCGCCGCGGAAGTCGTACGCAGGAAGGGACTCCTCGTTTCCGCCGTTACCATCCCCGGCCCGTCGCGCGAACTGTTCTCCGAATACCTGTAGGGCGTCGCTGTCTGGAAGGCCCCCCGGCCCACCTTCCGCCTTCACGCAATCGTGTGCTCGCTCACGACCACGCGCGCCGGGGTGGGCACTGTGCCCACCCCGGCGTGACAACCGTGGTCGAAGGCAATCCTCAGATACCC
>CAZBFW010000878.1:0-2005 GCA_964491135.1 uncultured Phycisphaeraceae bacterium
CGGCGAGGGCAAGCCTCTCTTCGTCTCGTTCGCGCTGGCGGGCGAGGCGGGCGAGTTCCGGATTGTGCGCTTCCGCCAGGCGAATCAGCACGTCGGTCTCCACGGCGATGGGGGTGGGGTCTACGACCTGGGTGTGTGGAATCTCACGCGCCGGTCCGAAATCGCGAAGCTGATTCAGCGCCGCCGCGGCGGTGCTGCGGCGCAGGCGATAGATCTCCAGATCGTTTCGCAGGTCTGCCAGTTCGGTCTGCACCCGCAGCACGTCGGCCTGGGTGACATTGCCGACCTCGTACCGGGCGACGACGACACGCGCCAGGTCTTCCAGGACGGCTACGTTCGCCTCCGCCACCTCAAGGTGCCGGTCCATCAGGTAGACGGAATACCACGTGCGTTCCACATCGCCGATCACGCGCAGACGCACGGCGTTGAGCTGCTCGATGGCCATGCGGACTTCGGCGGCGGCCACCTTGCCGGCCTGATCGAGCCTGGCCGGAAACGGGATCTTCTGCCCCACGCCCAGCGTGTAGTACATGTCGCCTGCCGCGGTCTGGATCGGTTCGGGCCGGATGATGTTCCGGATGAACGGGTCCGGCAGGGCGGTGGCTTGGGGAACGCGGGCAAGGGTCGCCTGCAGGTTCGCAACGGCCGTCGCGACGCATGGGTTTCGCTCCAGCGCTTCGCGAATGTAGGACTTCAGCGGCGGGGTGGGTGGGACACGATTGCCGGTTGCGGTCGGCGCCGTTGTGGTTGGCGCAGGGGTTTCCGCGATCACCGGCGTCATGCCGGCCTCGGGCGAGGCGGGGTACTGGTCCCGCTCCCAGGTCTCCACGGCGGCAGAAACCTCTTCCGCTGACCGGCCGTAGCTGGCACAGCCGGCGACGAGCGTGAGCCCGAGAAACATCAGGGATGTCGGCCCGGCCACGCAGCCTCTGTACTCGTGACAACGATTCATCGGTGTTTGTTTCGCGGTAATCGGTTCCTGCCCTTTGCCCGTACGCTTACCTCTTCAACGACCCGAAGGGGTTCTCTCCTGCGGAGTGCTGCCGTCTATGCGACCGGCGCGCCCGGGCCGTGCGACGCAAGAACGAGTTGTCTGGCATATGTGTGTGCTTCGGCTGATGATTCAAGCGCCGACCGGCCGTCGGCAGACACCATACACTGAAGCGGCGCGGGAAGCCAGCAGACGCCGATCCGAGCCCGGACGGCCTGCACCTCTCGAATGCGGGCTCTTGTGATGGAGCGCGGTCTCGTCGTACCATGTCCGTTGCAGTAGCGCGGTCGCGTAAGAAGAGGGCTCCTGGCGGCGGCAGCCCTGTTTGTCCCTGGAGAGTCTGATGCCGTCGGCGATTCAAAGTGAGGCAATGACACCACAGATGCCGGGACGCCGGCGGGCGGACGCCCTGGATGCATTGCGCGGGTTTGCGATCCTGACCATGGTGCTGTCGGGCGTGATCCACTTCGGCTGGTCTGCGCACGCGCCCCACACGTTGCCGGACTGGATGTACCACGCGCAAACACCCCCGCAATTCCACAAGTTCATTCCCGTGCTGCCCGGCCTGACGTGGGTGGACCTGGTCTTCCCGTTTTTCCTGTTCGCCATGGGGGCGTCCATGCCGCTGGCCCTCGGGCGGCGAACGGCCAGGGGCGAATCGTGGTGGCGGTCTGCCTGGTACATCGCGCATCGCGGCATCCTGCTGGGATTGTTTGCGATCTACCATCAGCACATCCAGCCCTGGACGCTGAGCAAGAGCCCCTCCACGTCCACCTGGCTTGTGGCGCTGGCGGGGTTCCTGCTGCTCTTCCCCGCGTTGGCCAGATTGCCGGACCGCTGGTCTTCCGCGCGGCGCATGGCGATCCGCGCGGTGGGGTGGGCGGGCGCGATCGGGCTGATGGCTTCGCTGCCGCGACTCGGACAGGACATCGCCTTTTCCGTGACGCGCAACAACATCATCCTGGTCGTGCTGACGAACATGGCCGTCTTCGGGTCGATCGTGTGGATGCTGAC
>CAZBFW010000879.1:0-2002 GCA_964491135.1 uncultured Phycisphaeraceae bacterium
CGAATTGCAGGACCCCGGGGTGGCCCGGGTCCAAGGAGCAGTCGCTGTTCTCGCAGCCGTTCTCAAGGCGCGTCGGCCAGAAGGCATCGGCATCGTTGGGGTCGCTGTGCTCGCTGTAGACGGCACCCTTGCCCGTCTTGAAATCCACGATCCAGCAATGGACCTCGATCCGCTTCTTGCCGCCCGTGGTGTCGTGCGCCGCGTCGATGATTGCCTGCAACGCGTTGAAATCCGGCGGCGTCAGGCCGCTCATGTACGGCTCGCCCATCCCGGACGGGTAGCAGACGTCCGCGCGACGGCGGACCTGGACAAAAACCGTGTTGCAGTTCGCGTCGCGAATCCGCCCGCCGCTGTCGGGGTTGCCCACCTCGCCAAGCAGCAAGTCGACCTGGCCCTGGTCGAGGAGGCCGGCGCCCCAGGCATCGACCCAGAATGCGCGGTACTCGTCCGCGGCGGCCGGCGCCGTGCCGGCTGCGATGACACAGACCGTGGCGATGACGATCCGAGGGAACCAGCAGCCGGCGCCGAGACTCGATGGCTTCATGTTCGACCTCCATTCGAATGGCTGGAAAGCGCTTGTGCGCAACTTCCCACCTGTTCAGCAGTGGCGGGCATGCGCCCGTCCGGGGCGCGGCGGGCCAATCTTGACATATTACTCTTGCGGTCCCGGCAATACCAGATTGGCGGCCCGGCAGAACGGGACATGGCGGATATGCGGCACGCGGTGACTCGCGTGCATCGCCCCCGGTTTGGCCGGGTGTCCAAGGGTCTATCAGGACGCACTTTGCCCTGTTCCGCCGGCCCCGACAGCCGCCGCCGGGGGACGGTCCTGCAGGAAACGGGCAAAAGACCGGCTGGAATCCCGGCGCGCCGGGACGGTCCCACAAACGCTGGAGAACTGGAGGCTGGAGACTCGAGACTAGAAGGAGGGATGACCGGCTGTCCCGGCCAGCCGGGACCGGCGCCTCAGGCGGTTCCACAGCGGGGCGGACATGACAAACACAACGAGCCGTGCTCGGTGGTTCAGATGGTGAAGGAGTGGCGGCGGCTGTGGAGGTACTGGGTGGTGTGGACGGCCACCAGGATTTTGGCGTCCGTGCGGACCTTGTGCAGCGGTTCGTGGACGCGGAGCTTCAGGTCGCGGCAGCGGGAGATGATTTCCGTGAGCACCTGGTCGATGGTGTACTCGTCGTGCCCGATCCAGCGGAGCACCGACTCGCGGATCTCCGGCCGCAGCCGCCGCAGGAAGCCCGCGGCCGACGGCTTGTGGGCGTGCTTGCGGGCGTTGGAGAACATGCGCAGCAGGTCCTGGTCGTACGGATCGGGGTAGTCGAGTCCGTAGCGGGCGCGACGTTCTGAATAGTGCTCGCGCAGGGTCGTGCGGATCTGCGACAGCGGCTCCACATGCTGGCGTGTACGGACGGGCGGCGTCTGATCGGCGATCTCCTTCATCAGGGTGTTTACGTACTGGAGCTTCTTGAGCACCGGCCAGCCGGAGTAGCGACGGCGCCACTGCGAGCCGGGCTTGAGCCAGACCGCAAACGTCTCCGCAAAATCCTCGCAGGGGTGACTCTGGGCGTACCACAGGTCCAGATGCAGCACGTGTCGCTTGCTGAAGGGCTTGGGCCGGTAAGACTCCGGGTACGGCTGCGACGCCAGCCCGAACACCTGCTGCCACTTGCGCCGCCGTCGAAGGCGGTACGCGTTGTCGATGGCGTGTCCCGCTTCGTGCCGCAGAATGCGCATGCACCAGTCGCGCGTGCCGCCTTCCACGTCACCCATCTGCCGTTGTTCGAGCTTCATGAGCCGCGGGTGGGCCAGGTAGAACGGCAGCGCGATGCCGGGCACGCCGTCCGGCGAAAACCACTCCTGCGACAGCCAGACGTGCGGCCGGAACCGAAGGCCGCGGCGCTCCAACTGCTCGTACAGCCGGTCGACCCGCTGCTCGATCACGGTGCCCTGGATCTGCAGGCCCAGGTCGCACAGGCGCAGGTCGAGCAAC
>CAZBFW010000880.1:0-1988 GCA_964491135.1 uncultured Phycisphaeraceae bacterium
GCTTGGCCGGATCGATCTCGCCGATGATGTCCGCGAACTTCGTCCCCGGCGACAGGCGCTCCGCGTACCGCTTCTCCCGCGGCCACCAGGCGATGGGCACTTTGCTCTCCGCGTGCTCGGCCACGAACCGCCTGCCGATGGCCGTGATCGGGTGGTAAGGGTCTTCGTGGACTGGGCAGTCCGGGATGCTCAGGTATGGGATCTCGGGATCGAGGAACCGCACCAGCAGCCGCATGAGTCGGCTCTTGGCCTGGCCCTTCTCGCCCAGGAACAGCAGGTCGTGCTGGGCGAGCAGGCCGATGTTGATCTCGGGAATGACGGTGTCGTCATAGCCTACGATGCCGGGGAACAACTCGTCCCCGCTGCGCAGCATCCGCAGGAAGTTATCGTGCATCTCGCGCTTGACGGGCCGGGATTGCCAGCCGCTGTCACGGAGTTCCTTCAGTGTGGTCGGTTTCGATGCCATTGTCTGCCTTGCCGGGGTCCGACGGGCGGACCGGGTTTTCTTGCAGGTGCGTTGCCGGCACCTGGAACGTCTGCCAACGGCCGATTATAGGCCGCGCCGCGAACCCGGACCAAAGAACAGGTTTCCTGTGCTATGAGGGGCCCGGGGCGCCCGGCTAATCGGGCGCGCCGGGCTCGGGAGGGGGTACGGGTGGCCGGTTTCGGACGGCCAGGAAGATGCCGACCAGGATCAGCCCGCCGCCGGCCACCTGCCAGAGCGTGACCGATTCGCCCAGCAGAAGGCAGGCCAGAATGGTCGATCCGATCGGCTCGCCGAGCACGACGATCGCCACGAGCGTTGCGCTGACGTACCGCAGGGAGAAGTTCAACGCACTGTGGCCCACCAGTTGCGGCCCGACGGCCAGCAGCACGAAGTACAGGTACGTGGCCGGTGCATAGCCGGTGAACGAATGCCCGCACAGCAGGGCGACGGACACCAGAATGACGGCGCTCACGGCATATACCGGCGTGATGTACGAGAGGAAGTGCACTTCCCCTCGCACCCGACGGCCGACGAGAAAGTAGCTCGATGCCATGACCGCGCCGCCGAGGGCCAGGGCGTCGCCATAGAGCGAGCCGCCCTCGTGCCCTGCGTCGGAAAGGGCGATCAGGGCCCCGCCCGCCCCCGCAGCCAGGATGGACGCGACCAGCCGCCGGCCGACTCGCTCCCGAAACAGCAGAAACGAGGCGATGCCGACGAAAATCGGGTTCGTCGTCACGATCACCACGGAACTCAGCACGGACGTGTGTTTCAGGGACGTGATCCAGAAGAGGAAATGGGCGGCCATGAACACGCCCGCGAGAATCAGGTGTTTGACGTGCCGGCGGGGTATGTCCCACAGCTTCCGGCCCTGAATGGCGGTCGCCGTCGGGACCAGAATGAGCGTGGCCAGCCCCAGCCGAGCGGCCGCGATGACGACGGCCGGCGCGTCCGCGCAGAGCTTGATGAGTATGGCTGCCGTGGAAATGGCCAGCACCCCGACGACCAGGGCGGGCAGCACCAGCGGATGTCGACGGGGATCGTCCATCAGGCCTCCCGGATACGCCACCATGCATGCCCCGCGCCCGCGCGGGCGTGGACCGGCCCGGAGCGGTGCCGGCATCCGACCGACACGCATCCCGGCCGGAAGCGTGCGGCCGATCGTCTCGATTGTCCAGCCCCCGAGGTAACTTCTGCCGCTGGGCCGATCCCGGCGCGGAGCCTGTAGTTCTCAACCCCGGGTCCGCGCTGCTCTTGAGCAGCGCCTATCCTCCGCCCTGGGCGATAGGCCCGTTCACGGGCCGTCCCCGCCGCCACACCGTACGGCCCCCCGCCCACCCATCCCCTCCAGTCTCGAGTCTCCAGTCTCTTGCCTCTAGCTTGTGGTCGGCTTCAGCCGGCGGGCCAGTGCCGTCACCTTCAGGTGGGGGTAGCCGGGATCTTCATCACTCCCGTTCTAGATCGGAAGAGCACACGTCTGAACTCCAGTCACCGCTCATTATCT
>CAZBFW010000881.1:0-1980 GCA_964491135.1 uncultured Phycisphaeraceae bacterium
TCTCGCCACGGGCGACGCCGGCATCCGGGAGTTCGGCGAGCAGCTGCTCGGACGGGACGTACCGACGTGGTGCGAAGTCCAGAAACAAGCAGAGGCGGACTACAGGGCGATCGCCACGCTGTATATGGAGGTGCTGCCGCGCGGCTTCGATGTTGCCGCCCTCATGCGGGAGGCCAACCACTACCTGTCCCTTTCCGCCGAGGAATCGAACAAGCGGACGGCCGTCCCGGGCGCGGCGCAGCCGACTGCTTCATCCTCCGGAACCCGGGCGGCAACTCCGCCGTCCGACGCAGCGAAAGCGTCTGACCTGCCGGAGCCGGATCCCATCGCGTCGCCGCCGCCCGCTTCGCCAGAGGGGGGGAATCCGGTTGCGGCCCTGATCCAATTGGCGCAGGAACTGGATGCCCGCCCGGCGACCGGCGAGAAGCCATCGGGCGCCAGACTCCGCAAGCCCTGTGCCCTGCATTACTTCACCGGGCGGGGTTCTCAGATCGGCTCGAGCCAGGCGGTGATGCGCGAAATTGCCACGGACCGCATCCGGCTTCTGATTGCCGGGCCGCTGATCCGCGGTGAGGCGGTGGAGGTCACATTGGCGACAGGAGCGGATCCCCTGTTTCTCGCCGGGCCGGTGCTGAGCTGTACGCAGGTGCGACCGCAGGCCTGTGAGGCTGTCGTGCAACTGGCCCACCGTTCGAAAACCGCTCTGATCAGCGGCAACGCGGAGCGGTTTCTCCGCGAAAACACCTGGGCCACCGACGCGCTGCGCCGCAAGCAGGAAGGTCAACTGGCCCCGGCCGTCCCGGCCTGAGGCGATCGTGGCGACAGGCAGGAGACACGCCAACGTGATCGGCACCCGGGTTCAGGATTCCCCGTGTCGGGCGGCGATGGTGTAGGCGGTGATGACCGCCAGCAGGCCAAAGAGGATGTCCGCGCCGTCAAACGCCTTCCAGTAAACCTGGGACCCGACGGCCTTGGCATATTCCGTGGCAAACACCTGATCGAGCGACGGCATGTCCTCCAGGGCATCCACAAGCTCGTCTCGCTTCTGCTTACGATGCGCGACGACCTCGCGGGCCCGCGCCACCTGAGCAACCGGGTCCAGGGCATCGACCTCTCGCACTGCCGCCGCATATCGAACGTCCCATTCTTGAGCGAGGCTTTCGTGATCCAATGTCGCTTGGCGCAGAATCCATTCCTTGGGCGGCAGCGACCGGGCGTCATGAACGCGCTGGTCCAGGCCGTAGTTCTGATCCCGCTCCCACGACTGCTGGATTGTCGTATAGATCAGCACCGTCCGTACGTGGGCGGGGTCAGACAGCCAACCAACGTCCTCCCAGTTCGCGAGGTCGCGGATTGCCGCTTCGGTCTCTTCGACGGAAGCCGCCCGCACACGGCTCCGTTCTTCCTCGTAATACTGCGCCCGATTCGGGTGACCGTCGCGCAGACCCTCTTCATTGGCCCGGCGATTGGCTCGATGGGCGGCAAGCCAGTTCCGTTCGAATTCCGATTCATCGGCGGTGGCGATCCCGCACACTTCGTCTGACTGCCCGTACCGAATGAAACGCAGGCGAATCTGCTCCCTGGTGAGTTTGGCAAGAATGGCGCCAGCCTTCTCAGCGGCCTGCCCGGTCGCCTGTGCGTCACCGTCCGGCACACCCGCCTGCCGGATGATCTGGTCGCTCATGGTCAGCAAGATGTACGATTCCAGCAGATTCTCAGCCGGACCGGCGGTGGCCATGCGACTGGTGGTCGGCCAGACGTAGTAGGCCACCAACATCGCCTTGGCTGTCAGAATGCCACCCACCGCCAGAATGGCCGCCATGGCACCGGCCAGGAAACCCGCCCGTCGGTAGCCCATTCGCATCCCAAGACCCGTTGCCACGCCCAGTCCCCATGCAATCCATCCAACCTCGTACCCGGACACGATGGCGATACCGCACCAGAGACCAGCCCCCAGCAGGGCGCCCAAACCGCTCAAGA
>CAZBFW010000882.1:0-1978 GCA_964491135.1 uncultured Phycisphaeraceae bacterium
CCCCCCCCCTATCCTACACTCTTTCCCTACACGACGCTCTTCCGATCTCGCAATTCAGACAGTAGATGCCGCGGGGGTCAAACACCGGGCGGTGGCGGTACTTCTTCCAGATCACCCGCGTCCCGGCCCACCCGTCACCCCAGCGCTTGCCCCCGATCATCGTGCCCGCGACGAGCAGTGGCCCGACGAGAGGCACGAGTAGCACAAGGTTCCGCAGGAACGATTGCCACGGTCCGATGGGCTCCAGGGTTCGGCTGTTCACAACTTGCACTCCGGTCAGGGCCTTGCCCGGAGACTGGCCATTGAAGCCGTCCTTCACGAGGAAGAGAACTGTGCCCGCACACGCCGTCACGATGGTGATCACGTCACCTCCCACGGCCTGTGGAAAACCCAGCAGAAAGCAAAACGGTGAAAGACTGTGCGGCGCGTCAAACAGCATCAGGGTCAGGGTGGTCAGTCCCGCGAGCAGTGCGTAGTCAACCAAGAATGCGGTTTGTCGCTGGGTCGCGAAGCCGTTACGACACCTTGCGCACACCGGGGTGCCGTACAGCGGTTTCAGCCTGCTGGCTCTCCTCACGAGGCGCTGGCACAGGGGGCAATGGGGGGATGCCGTGTCCAAGACGGTGCTCCGTGATCGTGGAGGTCACGTTCCATAGGAACCACGCGGTGGCAGTGTGCTATCGTCTTCGCTCGAAGAGCATCAGCTTCTCCCGCTGGCCGACGATCTCGGTCTTGAACAGCCAGCCGTCGGCGGCCATGCGGTTCAGGTACGTTTCCACCTCATCGCCGTACTCGCGGCCCGGCTGGGCGGGCGGCCAGGCGGTGACGCGGAACGCGGCGGCCGGCGAATCGGCGGGGGCCGATTCCGTCTGCAGGGCAAACGCGCCGATGGCCGCGCCGGCGATGCCCACGACGGCGGCGGCAAGCATGGTCTGACTTTTGCGCATGGTCTGGCTCCGTGAAAGGTGTTCGCCGGGCCGGTCGAACGCGGCCCCATGCAAGAAGACCGCACCTTCGCCGCTAGCGATAGCCTTCAGCCGGTCCGCATGGTATCGCACCGACAATCTCGTACAATGGCGGCCGACGTTTCAGAGGAATGAGCCGCTCGCCCCCGGTTCGGCGAGGGTGATTGTGGTGAATCGGTCGTCCGCCTCGCGGCGCGGCAACTCCCGCTCGCCGCGGGCGGCGTCCGGGGGAATCCGCTTCGCCTCACTCTCGGGGGTCGGCTGAGCACAGATTCACGCTGCGTCGGGACATGAGGCCGAGCCCCTGGAACCACGCCGTGCGCGATCCGAGGCATCAAGCCTTCGTACGGGGACTCTCCCGCCAACGCAAGAAAAAGGTATGGTGCCCCCCGACTCGCGATGTGCCGAACACACCGGCCTGGCAGGCCAAAGGGCGCCGCTGGGAACGGCCTGTTCCCAAGAACCACGTGCAAGCTGGACAGGGTGCGGCAGTGTTGATAAACTGCCAGCATGTGGTATATTATCTTTCACAAACAGGTGGGTAGGCGATGATCCAGCGTCATGTTGTTGAACCGTTGCTCGCCGCCCTGCGCAGCGCGCCGGTCGTCCTCCTGCACGGCGCGCGGCAGACCGGCAAGAGTACGCTGGTGCGCTGGCTCGCGGAACACGGGCACAAGGCGACCTACTTCACGCTGGACGATGCGGCCCTCTTGTCCGCGGTGACGCGGGATGCCGACGCTTTCCTGCGGGCAACCACGGGCCCGATCGTCATCGACGAGGTTCAGCTCGCGCCGGACCTGTTCCGGGCGATCAAGATCGAGGTGGACCGCCGTCGCACACGCGGTCGGTTCCTGCTCGCCGGGTCAGCCAACGTGCTCCTGCTGCCCAAGCTCGCGGAGTCGCTTGCGGGCCGGATGCAGATTCTGACGCTCTGGCCTTTCTCGCAGGGGGAACTGCGCGGCATACGGGAAGACTTCGTCGACCGGCTTTTCGAAATGAAGGATTTCACGCCG
>CAZBFW010000883.1:0-1978 GCA_964491135.1 uncultured Phycisphaeraceae bacterium
ATCAGCTCGAGCATGGACCCGGAGCAATCCACGACGTAGACGATTCGCCGCGCCTCGCGCGCCTTGCCCCCCAGTCCGAAAAACGTGGGGCCGCTCTGCACAGTGCCGCCGCCCAGACCGATCCGCGAGAGGTCACCACCCCCCGTTCCCACGCCCAGAATCGCGAGGTCGGTGTGTTCCCCCGTCGGGCTGTCCGACATCAGCTCGAACCGCTGGGGCTCCATCATCACCAATTCTTCCATCGCGCTGTCGTTTGCGTTGACGAACTCCGGTTCCCGGCTGATCTCCACGTGCGGCTGAACGGGCGTCAGGTCGGTTCGCGGAATGGGCAGCTCCTCGGGCAGCTTCACCATGCCGGTGAGCCAGGGTATGGCAAACATGATGACAAACAGGAGTACGTGGCCGAGCAGAGAGACAACCCATGCCAGCAGAATGGCGGTGCCGCTTGATTCCTCCAGACGCTCCTCAACCAGCGGGACCGGCTCGGAGTCCCCGCGCGCTACGGTGCCCTGTGACGCGGGACTCTCCTCCACGGTGACGGGGGACGCACCATTGCGTTCGGAAGACATCGGCCGCGGACCTCCTGGTTTCCGCCGGGGCGGGCCGGGACAAATCCACCGGGCAGGCCGTCCGCAGCATGCCTGCTGCAGGCGGGGCATGACGCAGTAAGTCTGCCGCAAAGGGCAAGTTACGAAGTACGGCAGACCGTCAGCATATGAGTCTATGCCTTTCGGGCAATGCCGTCAATCGTCACCCAGAGGGCGACACATCCCGACCCCCATCCGTTGACGGTTGCCGCCGACCGCCCGTATCCTTCGGCACGCGATTGTCAACTGGTTTGCCGCGCCCGCCGGAGCGAGGCTCGGCGCTCGTCCGAAGGGAGGATACCGATGCGGTTTGCGGCGTTTGCCTTTGCCTGGCTGGGCGGTGCCGTCGGCGGGATCGCCGACTTGTCGGGTGCGGGGGCGTCGCAGCCGTCGGCGGACCGGCCCGCCTGGGTGATCCGGGAGCCCGCTCCCGCGTCGACGGAACCGGCGGGTCCTACCACGCGTTCCACGGGGCCGGCGGATTCCCTGGCTCGGGCCAATGATCTTCTGGCGCGGCAGATCGAGCCGGCCGCCTCACGCTGGTTCCTGGGTCTGGCCCTCCCCGCCGACGGCGAACGCGTGATGGATGGGGTTCGCCAGGCCAGGCGGCTGCTCGCCGAATGCCAGGCCGTTGCCGGCGATCCGGCAGCGGGGGGAGTCGTCGGCCGAGACGACATTGAGGCCCTGGAAGCATTCGCCCGCGCCATCGAGGATGTCTTCGCCGAAGGGGAGGACGACTCGGACGCGGCCGAACGGGACTCCGCCGCCATTCAACTGGCGGTCCTCCTGGAAGATGACCGGCCCGAGGTGGCCAACGCGGCCCGGCTCTGGCGGGCAGCCCTGCTCCGCCGGCTGGGGCGCCATGATCGCGTTCTTGCGCTGTTGCCCGAGCCCTTGGCCGGTCTGTCCGCGGAGAGCCGGCGGTTCGACTTCTACGGTCGTCTGCTGCGTGTCCGATCGATTGCGGATCAGGGCGGTTACGCCACGGCCTGCACTTTGCTCCTTCAGATCGAAGACAAATGCGATGAGTGGTTTCCGGCGGCGGAGGACGTGGCCGATGCTCGCCGGGCCGCGGCGGCGGTCCGATGTGGGATTCTGCGGCAATGGGCGGATTCCCTGGACTCCACCGCCCATCCGGAAGAACACGCCTGGTGTCTGCAAGCGATGGAGCGGGTCCGCGCGGCGGCCTGCCCGGACGCCGATCCATGCCCGGTGCTGCCGCTCGGGACGGCCGTGCCTGTCCTGGCGCGCCCATCGGCACCCCTGACCACGACCCGCGCAGCGGACGAGCCGTGAAATCCGCGCCTGGGCAAGGCCCGGGGAGGACAGCATGTCCATGACCTCAAAAGAACGCATGATCCGGGCCCTGCGCCGCGAGGTGCCGGACCGCC
>CAZBFW010000884.1:0-1972 GCA_964491135.1 uncultured Phycisphaeraceae bacterium
ACACCCTATCCTACACTCTTTCCCTACACGACGCTCTTCCGATCTCGGCCCGCAGGCCGTAATTGGTCATGATGGTGGAGTGCCAGTAGCTCGCCCAGCCCTCGTTCATGATCTTGGTCATGCCCTGGGGGGCAAAGTAGTAGGCCTCCTCGCGGATGATGGCCAGCACGTCGGCCTGCCAGTCCTGCATGGGTGCGTGGTTGAGCAGGAACAGCATGATGTCGCGCAGGGGCCGGGCGGGCAGCCGGCCCCGCTCGCGTTCGTGCTGTTCGCGGGCCTCCCGCTCCTCCTCCGCCATGACCTTGGGCGGGTTGATGTAGCGGTCCATGTACTCCTTGGCGGGGAAGCGTGTGGCGCGGTCCGGCCGGTCCTCGCGGGCGGGCCGTTCCATGATCCTCTGGTTGCGGTCCTTCTGGCGGCGGATGAACACGGAGTGCGGGTCGATCAGGTTCTCCAGGCTGTGGCAGACGTCGATGAACTTTTCCACTTCCTCGAGGCCGTAGCGTTCGATGTACCGCCGCATGCGGGTGGCGTGGTTGGCCATCTCGTCCATCATGCGTCGGTTGGTCTGGGTGAACCAGACGTTGTTCTTGAAGAAGTCACAGTGGGCGTAGACGTGGGCGATGACGGTCTTCTTGTCCACGAACGAGCTGTCGCGCACGAGGTACGCGTAGCACGGGTCGTTGTTGATGACCATCTCGAAGATTTTCCCGAGCCCGTACGTGTGCTGCTTGCGGAGGCGCTCGTACTCCATGCCGAATCGCCAGTGCGGGTACCGCTGGGGGAAGCCGCCGTACGCGGCGATCTGGTTCATCTGGTCCGTGTCGAACAGCTCGAAGATGGTGGGGTAAAAGTCCAGCCCTTCGCGGCGCGCGTGCTCGGCGAGGGTCTCCGCCTGCCGGGCCAGCTCCACCGGCAACGCGGTGCCTGACAATGAATGGTTCCCGATCTCGTTCTGAACCACGGTCCGTCCCGCCGCCTTCGCCTACTTGCCTTTCGAGAAGAACGCCTTGATGCTGTCGTAAATGTCGTCCTTGGTATTGACCCGCGTGGTGATCATGTTGTCCTGATCGTTCAGGTGTTCGTGCAGCACGTTGATGAAGTGGCCGCTGCCGTACGCGCTGGCCACCTGGCAGTATCCGAACAGGTTGATGCCGGGCAGGAGCCGTTCCTTCAGCAGGGCGCAGCACTCGCGGCTGTCGGCGTCGCTGCTGTTGTCTCCGTCGGAGAAGTGGAACAGGTAGCAGTTCCACTCCGAGGTCTCGTAGTGGTTCTCGAGCAGGTCGCGGGCCGCCTTGAACGCGCTGCTGATGCGCGTGCCGCCGTCCTCGCGGATGCGGAAGAACGTCTCGCGGTCCACCTCGCCCGCGCGCACGTCGTGCACGATGTAGCGGCTCTCGATGCCCTCGTAGTTTCGCCGGAGCCAGGCGTCGATCCAGAACGCCTCCAGCCGCACCAGCTCCTTCTGGTCGTCGCCCATGGACCCGGACACGTCCATCATGTACACGATCACCGCGTTGGACTGCGGCTGCCGCACCGTCTTCCAGCTCCGGTAGAGCTTGTCGCGGCGCTCGAACGCGATGCGCGGGTTCTCCGGGTTGTACGTGCCGGCCATCAGCTCCCGGCGCAGCGCCCGCCGGAAGGTCCGCCGGAAGTGGCGGAGGGATTCCGGACCGGCCTGCCGGATGCCGCTGTAGCGGTCCTTCTCGGACGTGATCCGCTTCTTGCCCTTGGGCTGGATGCGGGGCAGTTCCAGCTCCTCTCCCAGGATGTCGGCCAGCTCGTTGAGTGAGACCTCCACCTCCAGGATGTGATGCCCTTCCTCGGTTCCGCCCGGCCCCACGCCCTCGCCGTCCGCGTCCGCCTTGTCGCCGGGCTGGGCCTCGCCGCTGCCCACGCCGGCGTCGCTGTTGTCGCCGTAGCGGAAGTGGGGGGTCTCGATGCCGCGCACGGGGATGCTGATCATGTGCTT
>CAZBFW010000885.1:0-1970 GCA_964491135.1 uncultured Phycisphaeraceae bacterium
TCCGTGACCGGATCGCGGCCTGTCATGCCGGCATCGCCCAGGCCGTGGAGCAATCACGCGACGCCCAGAACCGGGGGGCGCCGGACGTGGAGATGCTGCGGCGTTTCCGCGTCTACATGGGCTCCATGCACCGGGCGATTGCCGAGGGAGACGCCGAGGTCGCCCGCGAGCGGGAAGTGCTGCGGATCGAACAGGAGGCGCTGATCCGCGCCAACCGGGACGTAAAGGCCCTGGAGAAGCTCCGGGAACGGCAGTGGGAGCGACATCAGCAGGAGACGACGCGCGCGGAGCGCCTGGAGAACGACGAGATTGCGCTGCAGAGGTTTCGATACAGCGGCGTGAGTGTGTAAACGGGTCCGCCTATGTTCCGAACCGCATTTACCATCGTAGCCGTGCTGGCCGTTCTGCACATCCTCGCTCTTCTCGGCGCGGGTGGCTACCTGGCGGCCACGGGCCGTCTGAAGGCGGACAACCTGCGGGCCGCCGCGGACGGGCTGCTCCACGGCTCGGGCGATGCGGATGACGAGGGTGCGGAGGCGGATGTGCCCGTGGAGGAGGCCTCGCGGTCGGAGGAAGCCATCGCCAAAGAGCAGGATCGTGAGGAAATGGAACGTCGGACCGCCCAGCGCAAGACGAGCGAGCTGTACCAGAAGCAGGTCGCGGTCGGACTGCTCATGCAACAGACGCTTGAACAGATGCACAAGCTGGAGGCGGATCGCCGGTTCTTCGAGGAGCAGACCAGAGAGCGCGTCCGCAAGGAGCAGGAGGAAGGGTTCAAGAAGCTGGTGCAGATGCTGGGGACGGCCAGACCCGACGCCGCGAAGGACCTCCTGTTCCAGGGGTTCACCAGCGACGAGGCCGCCCGCATTCTCCTCCAGCTCAACGCCCGCAACGGAGTCAAGATCATCACGGCGGCCATGGGGGATCCCACCCTGCGGGGCAAGGCCCTGCAGGCGTTCAAGCTGATTCAGGAGACGGCCCCGGAGGGCAGCGACTGGTCCGCCGTAGCCAGGCCGACCGAGGACCCCGAATGAACGGAGCGATCTCGACAGACCTTCCGACCGCCCATCGCCCGCCCGCCCGGAAGTCGGGGGACGAAGCCGAGGTTTCCGCATCGGCGGAAGCCGGCTCGTCGCTGCCTGCGTTCGCCGAGGTGCTGGGCGCGACGCAGGCCCGGTTCGGCACGCGGATCGGTGCGATGGTGCAATCCATCGTGCCGGACGGGCGAGGCCTTCGCGAAACCAAGCCCGGCGCCACGGAGCAACGACTCGGTGAGCAGGTGCAGGATGCCGAGCAGGCCCATCTCCGCAAGCGCGAGGCCCTGCGCGACGCGGAAAACGACGAGCCGATTCGCCCGCGGCGACGGCAGAATTGCCAGGACGGCAAAGGCGAGACGATTCGCGACGAGGCGAAACCGCAGGCCCGCGCCGGTCTGACGGCGTCCGGGCGATCAACGGGAGACGAGTCCCCGCCGCCTCCGCGATCGGACGACGGCGCGTCGACGTCACCACCGCGGCCCCGGACCCCTGCGGAGGCCGGCTCGGCGAAACCGGCGGATCGAACGGCCGGCCAGGCGCCGTCCGCCGTTTCGTCGTCGGCAGAGCCGGCCGCGCCGGTCATGGCATCCGTGTCATCGGCGTCCGTTTCCGCATCGGTTCCCGTCGGGCCTTCGGACGGCGGGATTCTGGCGGAGCAACTCGGTGACCTGCTTGGCGCCCGGCCGGCGACCGAGGGCGGGAGCCGGGCAGGCAGTGTCAGCGCGACGGAGCCCGTCGGCCCGGCGGAATCCGTGCGGAAGGAGTCATCCGGTTCGTCTCGCCCGATGGTTGCTCCGAAGCCGCCGCCCGGCCGCGGAACCCTCCCGACTACAGGTACGGGCGGGTGATCAGCTCGATCGCGTGGCCCGCCGGGTCCTTGAAGTAGACCCCCCGGCCGCCGTGCTCGGTGTTGGTCTCGCCGGGGCGGCGCAT
>CAZBFW010000886.1:0-1961 GCA_964491135.1 uncultured Phycisphaeraceae bacterium
ATCACGTCTCCCAAGAGCGCTTGCGAGCCGCAGGGGCACTGCGGCTGCTGCACGGTGCTCGTCGACGGCCGCCCGAGGCTCTCATGCGTGATGAACATTCCGAAGGCCCAGGGTCGGCAAATCGAGACGATGGAAGGTTTTTCAAGTGAGGTGCGCGAGCAACTGGCGGATAGCTTCCAGGAAGCCGGGGGGTGCCAGTGCGGGTTCTGCATTCCCGGAATCGCGGTGCGGGGGGTGGCCCTGGTGCGGGACAATCCTCATCCGACGCGTGCGGAGATCGCGCGCGCCCTGCGGCCCCATCTTTGTCGCTGCACGGGCTACAAGAAGATCATTGACGCGATTGAGCTTTTTGCCGCCGCCCGCCGGGGGGAATCGCAATCCCATCACGCGGCCGACGGGCGGGTGGGCAGCCGGCTGCACCGCTATCGCGGGCGCGAGCTGGTACTGGGCGAGTTTCGGTTTGTCGACGACCGGATGACGCACGGGGCGCTCGCGGGGGCGATGCGGTTCAGCGATCACCCTCGGGCGCTGCTGCGGGGCATTGACGTGGCGCCGGCGCTGCGGCTGCCGGGCGTTCATCGCGTGATTACCGCGTCTGACGTGCCGGGCGAGCGGTACGTGGGTCTGATCGTGCGGGATTGGCCGGTGCTGGTCGCCGTGGGGGAGGAGACCCGCTGCGTGGGCGATGTGCTGGCCGTTGTGGTGGCCGACAATCCACGGGCCGCCCGCCGAGGTGCGGCGGCTATCGAGGTGGACTACGAAATCCGCGAGCCGATTACGAATCCGCACGACGCGTTGCGGGCCGATGCTCCGCTCATCCATCCCAACGGAAACCTGCTGGGTCGCTCGGCGATTCGTCGCGGTGACGTGGAGGCGGCTTTTGCCGAATCGGCCCACGTGGTTGAGGACACGTACGAGACGCAGCGGATTGAACACATGTTCCTGGAGCCGGAGGCATGCCTGGCCGTTCCGGGCATTCGGGAGTCGGACGGGGCCGCCACGCTGACGGTTTACAGCCAGGGGCAGGGCGTTTTTGACGACCAGCGGCAGATCGCCGAGGTGCTCAACTGGAATCCGGACCGCGTCCGGGTGGAGCTGGTGTCGACCGGCGGGGCGTTCGGCGGGAAGGAGGACATGAGCATCCAGGGCCAGACGGCGCTGGCGGCCGCGCTCTGCGGTCGGCCGGTCAAGTGCACGTTGACGCGCCCGGAGAGCTTTCGCCTGCATCCCAAGCGTCATCCCATGAGGATCACGGCGAAGCTGGCATGCGATCGCGACGGGCGGCTGACCGCGCTCCACGCCCGGATCATCGGTGATACCGGTGCCTACGCCTCGGTCGGCGCCAAGGTGCTCGAGCGGGCGGCCGGTCATGCCACGGGGCCGTATCGCGTGCCCTGCGTGGACGTGGAATCCTCCGCCGCCTACACGAACAACCCGCCCTGCGGCGCCATGCGCGGCTTCGGCGTGAACCAGGCGGCGTTTGCCGTGGAGAGCCTGCTGAACCGGCTCGCCGCCCGCGTGGGCATTGACGGCTGGGAAATCCGCTGGCGAAACGCCCTGGACCGCGGGGACCGCTGCTGCAGCGGCCAGGTGCTCGACAAACCGTTCGGCCTCAAACGGACTCTGGAAGCGGTTCGCGATGCGTATCGCGGCGCGAAGTACGCCGGGATCGCCTGCGGTATGAAGAACGTGGGCATCGGCAACGGAATGCCGGACCTGGGCAAGGCGGTGGTCTGCGTGGACGGCCCGGACCGCGTCACGATCCGCACCGGCTTCACCGAGATGGGGCAGGGGCTCTTTACCGTCTGCGTGCAGGTGGCCTGCCAGGAGACCGGCCTGCCGCCCGAGCGCTTCACCGTGGTCACGGATACGTCGGAAGAGCTTGGCTGTGGGCAGACGACGGCCAGCCGCGGGACCGTTCTGGCCGGCATGGCCGTGCAGGATGCCGCCCGCAAGCTGCG
>CAZBFW010000887.1:0-1961 GCA_964491135.1 uncultured Phycisphaeraceae bacterium
GTGCTCTTCCGATCTGTAATCATACACCAGACAGATCAGGGCCACAAGGATCGAGAAGACCAGGGTGATGCGCAGAATTCGCAGCCGGTTGGCGATCTCACGGTCACGCCACTCGGCCAGCCGCTCGTCGATCTCGTCCAGCTTGCGATCGATCCGCTGCTCGATTTCGTCCAGCTTTTCCCGGACGTAGTCGTCAGCCACCCCGCGCAGTTTTCGCGCGATGCCACCCACCACACCCTGTTGCTCGATGTTCCGCTGCAGAGAGGGGGGGCCGTCCTCGGGCAGAAAACGATACTCCGCAGGCCTGTCCTCCTCATCGCCGGAAACAATCCTCGTGATCAGCCGACCCATGACCTTGCGGCGCTTGCGCCGCACCCGGCCCCACAGACCCCCCCGCCGGCACAGACGCCGCTCGATCTCCTCCCGCGGTTCGCCCGGACGGACGGCCAGCCCGTGCAACCGCGCGAATCCCTCCAGACCACGCTGGGAAAGGCCCTCGAAGTCGGGAGGATCGCACCGGGCGATCTCCTTGGCCAGCGTCTCCTTGCCGGCGGATTGCCGCACCGGAAGCCGCAGCCATACCACGATGTCCAACAGGGCGTCGCGGTCCAGATCCACAAGCAACTGCTGACGCTCCCGAACGCGTCGCAAGGCCTCACCCTGCGGCGTCTCATCCGCCAGAACCAGGCCCAGCGACCGCCCGTACTCGATCAGCTGATCGAGCGGAAGATCGGACAGCGAAGCACTCGTGGGCGGCGGTTTCGAACTCACGGGATCGCCTGCCTGTCCAGCGGGCTCACCATGCCCACCGACCCCACGGACGCGCGCCCGTCCCGGATCGGCGACTGAAGCCCCACCAGATATGCGAAAACGGCCAACAGCACGGCAATCTGCACCAGGTCAAACCAGAATCGCCGCAGGCGCGCGCGCATCAGAGACGTCAGCAGGAAACGACGCAACAGGGCCTCGTGACGCCCCGCCCGCTGCGTGTCCGCCTGCCAGTGCCACACAAAGTGTGCGGTGCGGACGATCGCATAGCATCCGAACACGATCGCCAGCGTCATACGATAGACGTCGAAGATATCCGCCCCGGTCATCCGTGGCATCCCCGGTCGCGACGCGGACCTCCACATTGTACCCGCGATCGCACGGCCCCCCAAGCCACGGATCACGGCCGCACGCGGACCGACGAGCCGCAGCCGCCGAACCCTGGCGGAGCCGGCTTCGCGCAGACACACGGCCCGCGACCGGCCGCCATCCCCGCCTCGGGGTCGTGCGCGTCGGTCGCGGGCCGGTGCGGATGTCCGGCCGCAGGCAACCTACGATCAACGGAACCGGCGTCGCCACAATGACATCAGCACAACCCCGGCAAACGGAAGGAGAATTCCGACGCCGCAGGTCCCCGAAGACCGCGAGGCGGACACCGGGGGCAGGACGCTGTTGTCGTTGTCGTTGTCATTCCCGTTCCCGGTCGGCGAGGTCTGGACGATGGTCGTCGCCTGCCTCTCCAGCGTGCTTCCGGAACTCAGGACGGACGTGACCACGACCGTCACGGGGAAACTCCCGATGACGGTGTAGTCGTGGACGGCGGAAGTCGCCTGCACCGGGGCCGTGCCGTCGCCGAAGTACCAGGTCACGATCGACCCCGCCGGGAACCCGCTCACCTGCGCCTCGAAATACGCACGCAGCGGAACAGGATAGGCCGTCATGCTGTCAAGAGTGGCGCCGGCGTTGTCCGTCACGCGGATCGAAACGCTCGCGTCCTCCGTGCCGCTGTTGTCGTTCCCGTTCGTGCTCCCGGCGGAATTGACCTGGATCTGGACCGACTTGGAGCCGACGTCCCCTTCTGAATCCGTCACCGTGAACGTGGCGACAAAGGTCTGGGACGTGCCTTCCGCGACTCGATAGGTGTGCGTAGATCGGAAGAGCACACGTCTGAACTCCAGTCACCGCTCATTATC
>CAZBFW010000888.1:0-1960 GCA_964491135.1 uncultured Phycisphaeraceae bacterium
ATAATGAGCGGTGACTGGAGTTCAGACGTGTGCTCTTCCGATCTCTGGGCCAGCGCCGCCGGCCAGGAGAGCAGCTCGCGTTGGGCCCCATAGGCATACCGGCTGGCGTCCGCGTCGGCTTCGCGAAGAACGGACTCTCCGGTCGCGATCTGGATGCGGTTTTCGCGGTCTGCCGCAAACGTCGTCGCCGCCTGGCCGATCCCACGCATATGCGACACGCATTTGACCAGCTTCCCCTGCTCGCGAGCCCGGCGTAACGATGGCAGCAGAATCGACAGGAGCAGGGCGATGATGGACACGACCACCAGCAGCTCGATGAGCGTGAATCCGCGCAATCGCCGTTGCGTCTCGGCGGCCGCTTGGGACAGGCTTGCGCGTAGGGCGATTCGCATGGGTCGGTGTTCCACGCGGCGGTCTCCCCCAAAGACCGGACGTCTGCTCATACGGCCAGCGCCGCCGGGGCCGGGCGCGGGTCGAACAGCGCATCGCCGCCGCCGGCGATCACATGACGGTACCAGAAGGCCGAGTCCTTCAGCGTGCGAGCCTGGGTGGCGAAATCCACGTGGACCAGGCCGAACCGCTCTCGGTACCCTTCGGCCCATTCGAAGTTGTCCAGGATCGACCAGTAGAAGTAGCCGCGGACATCCACGCCGTCCCGCAGCGCCTCTCCCAGCTTCCTCAAATAGCGGGCCATGTAGTCGATCCGCTGCGGATCATGGACCTTGCCGTCCAGGGCCACCCAGTCCGTATTCGACATGCCGTTTTCCGCAATATGGATCGGCAGCCCGTATCGTTCGTAGAAGAGACGGGGTCCCCAGTACAATGCCTCGGGCACCAGCGTCCAGCGGAACGTGCTCATCGCCCCTCCGGGCAGCGAGGGCACGCACTCCGGACCCTGGGCACTCATGCGGACCACCTGCGCGCTATACGTGTTGTGCCCGAAGAAATCCAGGGGCTGGTGGATGGTTTCCAGATCGCCCGCCTGAACCTCCGGCGAGTCCGCCCCGAACCGCCGAATCCCGTCGATCGGGTATCGACCCAGCAACGGTGGATCCATCCACCATGTGTTGTTGAACAGGCTGTCGTTGTGGACGGTGAACATCATCTGCCGGGCCGCCTCCACGTCCGCCGATCCGTTCGTGGCCGGCACAAACACCGTGCCCACCGGCGCGAATCCGATCTCGCACGGCCCTTCCGAGGCCGCCCTCAGGGCCTGAACGGACTTGCCGTGCGCCAGAAGCACGTGGTGGCCCATCTGAAGCACCTTCCCGCGAGGCAGTTTCTTGCCCGGCGCGTGAACGCCGGTCTGATACCCGTGTGACAGGAACACCTGCGGCTCGTTGATGGTGAACCAGTGCGTCACGCGATCGGCCAGCCGACGCGCCACGACCGTCGTGTACTCTGCGAACCAGTCCGCGCTGGCCCGGTCCAGCCATCCGCCCCGTTCCTCCAGTGCCTGGGGCAGATCCCAGTGAAACAGGGTCACGTAGGGAACGATGTTTGCATCCAGCAGCGCGTCGATCAGCCGGTCGTAGAAGTCCAGTCCGCGCGGATTGACCTCGCCCACGCCGCCGGGGAGCACCCGCGGCCACGCGATCGACAGGCGATAGGCCCGCAGGCCGATCTGCCGCATCAGCGCCACGTCCGCCGCGTACCGCCGGTAATGGTCACAGGCCGCATCGCCCGTGTGCCCGCCCCAGACGGCGCCCGGGCGGCGGCAGAACGCGTCCCACACCGAGGGCCCGCGGCCATCCGCGTCCACGGCTCCTTCAATCTGATAGGCCGACGTCGCCGCTCCCCAGGCGAAGTCCTCCGGAAACGTCACGATGCACTCCTTCGCGCTCGACCGCGAGTCCGCGGCCTTGTCTCACAGCTCTCCCTCGTTCAGACGCAGCCCGATGCTCGCCGACCCTCCACGACGCCCCTTCGGCGGCGAGACCTTCGTGTCTCGCCGCCAAAG
>CAZBFW010000889.1:0-1959 GCA_964491135.1 uncultured Phycisphaeraceae bacterium
TGCAGCCCGACGGCCGCTTCCCGCACGCGGACAACCTGAGGATCGAATGGACGTCCCGCGGACGACGGCGTACCTGGCGGCCGGGCGACCTGGACCACGAGAACCTCGGTGCGGCGTTCTTCGCGCTGGACAATCTGTGGCGTGACTACGTGCCCGCCGGCGTGCGTCCGGCCGATCCCATGGTAGGGTATGATCACCACGTCTGGAACACGGCGACGCTGACGGCGGCCATCGAGAAGTCATACAAGAGCGTGCGCGGCAAATATCCCGAGACCGAGGAACGCAACACAGACGTTCGTCGCCTTGTGACGGGCAAGCCGCCGCTGTTGTTTCCGGACTGGCCGGCGGAGGTCCGCAAGGCGTACGACATCGTGCGACACAGTCCGCCGGGATTGCTGACGCGGTCCGGCCTGAGCCTTTTCCGTGATGAGACGCCGCCGTGGGATGCGCAGTCGGAATGGATCGGGGCAATGCCGGATCCCCAGCCGTTTGTCCTGTATCTCGTGTACCACGATTGCGATTGGCGTTTGGCTGTTCGGGAACTGACGCGGCTGCTGGGCCCGATCCCGCGAATTCCATCGTCGCTGTTGGGGGTGTGGTACTCCAACTACGCTCCATTCGGTGCCGCGGATTTGGAGAAAATCGTCGCCGGCTTTGCGGAATACGACCTGCCGCTGGACACGCTCAGCGTGGACATGGACTGGCACGACGGAGGCTGGTACGGCTATGGATGGAACCAGGAGTTGTTTCCCGATCCTGACGCATTCGCCGCCTGGCTTCGCCGGGAGAACCTGAAGGCCACGTTTAACGTTCACCCGCTGTACGTCCCGGCCACCGAGGCGCGGCTGGAGGAGTTCAAGCAGGCCGCCGGCCACTCCGGCGAGGTTTACGGCGAGGCCGGCGACTGGCATCCGTTCCAGGCGAACACGGTGAAGGTCGACATCGAGAACCCGCAGCACGTCAAGGCGTACCTGGAGTTGCACCGCCAGGCGGAAGATGCCGGCTGCGACTTCTGGTGGATCGACGGCAGCGTGCTGCGGCCGGACGGTCGCGACGACAGCTCGTGGCTGAACCACGTGTATCGAGCGCACCTCGCGAAACGCTCCGGCCACACGCCCATCGTGCTTGCCCGCGCGGGGGGGCTGGGCGGCCATCGCGACGTGATTCTCTTCACCGGCGACGCGTGTTCGCAGTGGGAGGTTCTGGCGTTTGAGGTAGAGGCGTCGGTCCGGGCGGCCGGCGGCCTGATCGCGTACGTCTCGCACGACATCGGCGGTTTCTGGCACGATGCGAAGGATCGGCCGACGAACCAGCCGCCCGACCACCTGTATGTCCGCTGGCTGCAGTTCGGCTGCCTGAGTCCGATCATGCGTTTGCACAGCTTCAACGGGGTGCGCGAGCCCTGGCGATTTGCCCCGGACACGCTGCGCATCGCGCGGCGCTTCATGCAGCTTCGGTTGAGGCTGATGCCGTATCTGGACCACCTGGTCGACGAAGCCCACGAAACCGGCCTGCCCCTGCTTCGCCCGATGTGGTTCGAGTTCGAACAGGATGAGGCCTACGAATGCACGGGACAGTACATGCTTGGCGAGCGCCTGCTGGTGGCGCCGGTCACGCGCGAAGATTCGAGGGTGCGGTACTGGCTGCCCCCGGGCGCGTGGCATGACGCGTTCGCGAACCGCACGCTCACCGGACCGAAGTGGATCGAAGAGACCGTTCCCATGTACGGGATGCCGTTGTGGCTCAAGGAGGGCGCAAGCCTGGACCTCGCCAAGCCCGCGCGGAAAGTGAGATTTGCGCTGGTCCGCCCTCGGGAGACCGTACGCGGCCCCGGCTGGGCGGTGCGTTCGATTTGGTAGGGCAGGCCCGTAGGGCCGAGAACGGATTCTCGCCTGGACCGAGACCCGCTGCTCTGAAAATGCGCCGGGCGTCGGGTGCCATGCCCGTAGGCTTCAGCCT
>CAZBFW010000890.1:0-1952 GCA_964491135.1 uncultured Phycisphaeraceae bacterium
CTCCCCGCCGCGCGCCTGCCGGAGGAAGTCCGCTCGCTCTGCGGCACGGCCGTCGTTCCCCGCGCCCCGCACGAGTTCGCCCCCTACAACGCCGAGCATGTCCTGCATGACCATTTCGGCGTGACCACGCTGGCGGGGTTCGGGTTCGAGAGCCTGACGCCGGGACTCTGCGCCGCCGGCTGCGCCATCGCCTACCTGCGGGAGACGCAGAAGACATCGCTCGCCCACATCGTCCGCGTGCAGCCGTACCGTCCCACGGATTTCCTCTGCCTGGACCACAGCACGTTCCGGTCGCTCGAGATCGAACGGACGCTTCGCGCCGGCGATCGGGAAGGCAGCCTGCTGCACGCGGTGGATCGGACCGTGCATCCGGCCGGCGCGCGCGGGCTGCGGCGCTGGCTGTGCATGCCGCTGACCCGGGTCGAGGATATCGTCGCTCGGCAGGACGCCGTGGCGGTCCTCGCGGTGGACGACGCCGCGCGGGCCGGCGTGCGCGGCGCGTTGCGATCCATGTCCGACGTGGAGCGTATCGCCGCCCGCATCGCCCTGCGCCGCGCCAGTCCGCGTGATCTGGCCGGCCTGGCGCGGACGCTTGCCCAACTGCCCGCCCTGCGCGGACGGCTGGAGGGCTTTTCCGTACCCCAGCTGGCAGACCTGCGCGACGCGCTCGGTGGGCTGGAGGACCTGGCCGGTCTTCTGGACAAGGCCATCCGCCCCGACGCGCCGCTGACCGTGCGCGAAGGCGGCATCATCGCCGACGGCTACGACGCCGAGCTGGACCGGCTGCGGGCCATCGGCCGCGACGGGCAGAGTTGGCTGGCCGACTATCAGCGCCGCGAAGCCCAGTCCGCCGGCATCCCGTCGCTGAAGGTGGGGTTCAACAAGGTCTTCGGCTACTACATCGAGATCACCAACACGTTCCGCGACCGCGCACCGGCCCATTACGTGCGCAAGCAGACCGTCAAGAATGCCGAGCGATACATCACCGACGAGCTCAAAACGTACGAGACGGAAGTCCTCTCCGCCGAGGAGCGGGCCCACGAGCGGGAGTTTCAGTTGTTCGAGCAGGTGCGCGACGCCGCCGCGGAGCAGCTCGAGGCGCTGCAGCGCGTGGCCGACGCCGTGGGCCGGCTGGACGTGCTCGCCGGGCTGGCCGAGGTGGCCGTGCAGCAGCGATACGTCCGCCCCGAACTGGCCGAGGGGAGGGGGCTGGAAATCCGCGACGGTCGCCACCCCGTGCTGGAACAGACCCTGCGCGACGGGTTCGTGCCGAACGACTGCTGCCTGGATGCCGCCGACGCCCGCGTGCTGATCATCACCGGGCCGAACATGGCGGGCAAGAGCACGTACATCCGCCAGACCGCGCTGCTGGTGCTGCTGGCCCAGACGGGCTCGTTTGTCCCCGCCTCCGCCATGCGATTCACGCCCGTCGATCGCATTTTCGCCCGCGTCGGGGCGTCGGATGAAATCACGCGCGGCCAATCCACGTTCATGGTGGAAATGACGGAGGCGGCCAATATCCTCAACAACGCCACGGAACGATCGCTGGTTGTGCTCGATGAGATCGGACGCGGCACGAGCACGTTCGACGGTCTGTCTCTGGCCTGGGCCATCACGGAGCACCTGGCCAACGTCGTTCGCTGCCGCACGTTGGTCGCCACGCACTACCATGAGCTGACGGAGCTGGCCGACCTGCTGGCCGGCGTGAAGAACTGCAATGTGGCCGTACGCGAGTGGCCCGGCGACGATCGCCGCGAAGACGGCATCATCTTCCTCCACAAAATCGTCCCCGGCGGTACGGATAAGAGCTACGGCGTTCACGTTGCCCGGCTGGCCGGCGTGCCCCGGCCGGTTGTGGAGCGCAGCCGGGAGATCCTCGACGAGCTTCAGAAGGGATTCTCCCGCGAGTCCCACACCACCGGGCTTTCCCGCCGCCGCACCCGCCGGCCGCA
>CAZBFW010000891.1:0-1945 GCA_964491135.1 uncultured Phycisphaeraceae bacterium
CCAATCAGTGAGTATATCGGACTGGCACCCACAATATCTTGTAGGCAAAGTTATAAGTAGCCCAAGATCAGGGTGGCGTCAAACCAATATTCACGAAAAATTAGCGATGATTCTAAGTTGCTGCAAAGAAGAGAGTTGAGCGTTACGATTTCTGCCACTCACAGCATGCGTATTCTCCGGTATCCGCCCTATCACGCCACAACATCTGGGTGCATTCAGCCTGTGAATTCTCAATAAATTGTGTGCCCACAGGTTCCCGGATTCGGTGCCTGCGAGCCCTAACCTCAACGTTGGCAAATGGCTGAAACTGGCAGGGGTCGATGGAGGAAGACGCCCCCGCAGCAGCCGATCGGCTCACCCCGACCGACTGGCAGCAGGCGGGTGCTAAACCTCGAATCTCGATATGGCCTGGTAGACCTCGTCGGGGTTTTGCGCGTGGGCGATGGCCAGGCGGAATTTCTCGATGAGGATCATTCGGGCTATGCGGGCAAGGGCCTGAATATGCGGGCCGGTCTGGTCCAGGGGGCTGCAGACCAGGACGATGAGGTTGACCGGCTCGCCGTCCTTGCCGCCAAAGTCGATGGGCTGCGTCGGTTTTCCGACGGCCATGACGAGTCTGGGGCTTCCGGCGCATTTGCCGTGGGGGACAGCCAGGCCGTGTCCGACGGCCGTCGAGCGTGTTGCCTCGCGGTCCAGAACCGCTCGAAGGACCACGTCGCGCTGGGAGATGCGGCCTTTTTCGGAGAGCAAGTGCACCAACTCGGTGATGGCCTGGGTCTTGTCCGTGCCTTCCAGGGGAACGCGTATGCAGTCCTTTGCAAGAATATCCGTCAGTTTCATGGCCGGGCTGTCCGGGTGTAGAGACCCCGCGACCGTACCCTGCGGCCGCGGGCCTGCATAGAGTATCTATCTACGAGAGAAGTGGCAACCGCGTTGCATGAAAATGACGAGAAAGCTCGTCGGCGGTTGCGGCGGGCAGGCGGGTTTGCCAGAAGGAGACCGTGCGGATAGGGTCTGAAGGGCGACATGGATGATCGACCGCACAATTCGGAGGAGGATGGCACCGGCGAGCCGGAAGCGTTCACCGGCATCTATCAGCCTCGACGCGGGCCCCTGGCGAAAACGATGGCCGTTGTGATTCTCGTGGTGTTGATCCTCGTGCCGCTGATTCTGGCGCTGGCCACGATCCACCGGTGGGATCCCGCACCGCGGCCGGAACCCGCGCCGTCTGAGACGACTTCTCCGTCACCGGAATGACGGCGGGTTGGATGGTTGTCGTGGAGCCGGCGGCGGGCGAAAAGGTCACTTCTTGCCCAGGGTCCGCTGACGGGCAAAGAACGTGCGGAGGAGATCGGCGCACTCGGCCTCCAGGATTCCGCGGGTGACGGCAACCTGGTGGTTCAGACGGGGATCGGTGGGGATGGTGAACACGCTTCCGCATGCGCCGGCCTTGGGGTCGTCGGTGCCGAAGACGACGCGGTCGATGCGTGCCAGCACCATCGCCCCGGCGCACATGGCGCAGGGCTCCAATGTGACATAGAGCGTGCAGCCGGACAGCCGCCAATCGTTTCGGTGCGCGGCGGCGGCCGTGATGGCGAGCATCTCGGCGTGGGCGGTGGGATCGACGAGGGCCTGCCGCTGGTTGTGCCCGCGGCCGATGATGCGCTCCTCGTTCACGACGACGGCACCGACGGGCACCTCGTCCGCGTCAGCGGCCGCCTGCGCTTCACGCAGGGCGGCCCTCATGAATTGCTCGTCGGGCGTCAGCACGGAGAAGAGTCTACCGCCGGGGCGGGCGGGGCGACAGGAGAGGATCGGACGGCATGGCGAGCGGGGCGGAAGGTCCGGGAACCAGCAGGTTGGGAAGCGGCACATCGCAACTCACATGCTGTCGAGAACTCTCCGATACATTCGGGTGGATCAGAAGGCCGCGAGCGTACGGGCC
>CAZBFW010000892.1:0-1930 GCA_964491135.1 uncultured Phycisphaeraceae bacterium
ACTTGCCCTCGTAGCACCCGACGTACGAGACCCGCTTCAGCAGAGCGTGCTCAAAACCGGCCAGCTGGTTCGCGACGGCCGTGTAGCGCACGGACACCGGCACCAGGAACGAGAAGTCCAGGTCCACCTCCGGATGCGCCGGCACGGGCCGCAGCTTCTCCACCGGGGCGGGTCCGCACAGCCCGTTCAGCTCGAGTTCGGCCCAGGCCACCGACCAGGCCGCCAGGTGCTCGTCCATGGCCCGTCGCAGGCCCAGCGGCAGAGCGGACAATCGACCGGCCGGTACATCGCCGACGACCACGTGGGCCGTCATCTGCGGATGCTCCCACGGCCGGGCGTTGTCGGCCGGGTGCGGCTCAAAGCGGGCCGGCCTTCCCAGCGTCTGGCTGGACCAGGTTTCCACCACGCCCTTCAATTCGGCCAGCAGCGTCTCTTCCGCGCCCTTCTGCCGCCGCGCGAAGACCAGCCCCAGATGCCGGCGTTCGTGCGCTTCCTGCACCTGCGAGCCTTCCGGAAAGAAGACGCCCCCCAGCTCCACCAGCCTCAGGTCCGCGGCGTAGTGCCGGTTCAGGTCCACCGCGGCCAGCAGGCCGGGCACCAGCGTCTGCCGCAGCAGGTGCATGGCGGCGGACGCCGGGTTCTTCAGTTCGCAGCACGGCCCCGGATCGAATCCCAGCCGTCGCGTCCAGTTCGAGTCGTACCAGATGTACCCGTGAATCTCGGAAAACGACAGCCCCAGGCACAGCAGTCGCAGCGACGCCTGCTCCACCTCATGCTGCGCGTTCGGCTCGAAGCAGCGCACTTCCACGTCGGGCAGAACCGGTTCGATGGAGTTGTACCCCACGTAGCGGGCCACCTCCTCAATCACGTCGGCCTCGATCGAAATGTCCTTCGTCGCCCGCCAGCTCGGCACGCCGACGAGCAACTTGTCGGCGTCATCCTCGACCGTGAATCCCAACGGCGTGAGGATTTCCACGATGTCCTTCGCTTCGATCGGATGACCCATGAACCGGGCGGCGAAGTGCGGGTCCACCTCCACCGTCACCGGCTCGGCCGGCTCCGGATACGCATCGGACAACCGGCTGGCCGGCTTCATCTGCGGAAACTCCGGCCGGGCCAGGTGCATGAACCGCTGGATGGCCAGCACCGTGTTGGCCGGGTCGAGCGACTTCTCGAAGCGTACGCAGGCGTCCGTCCGCAATCCCAGGGCGTTCGCGCAGCGGCGGATGGTGGCCGGCTCAAAGTTCGCCGACTCCAGCAGCAGGCTCTGCGTCTGGGCGCGGATTTCCGTGTCCAGCCCGCCCATGATGCCGGCCAGCGCGATCGGCCGCCGGTTGCTCAGAATCATCAGCGCCGCGTCGGGCAGCGCTCGCTCGATGCCGTCCAGCGTCACAAACGTCGAACGGGGCTCGGCCAGGCCCACCTCAATCCGTTCGACCTTGTCCCCGTCGAACGCGTGCATCGGCTGGCCCAGCTCCATCATGATGTAGTTCGTCAGATCGACCAGGCAGTCGATCGGCCGCAGACCCACGTGCCCCAGCCGCAACTGCATCCACAGCGGCGCCGCCTGCGACCCCACGCTGCCGAACCGCAGCCCGCTGTACCGCGGACATCGCCCCGGATCGTCGATGGTGATCGGAATCTCCGGCAGATCCACGTCGGTGAGCTCTTCGAGCGGCACCACCGGGTACGGCTTCAACTCGCTCCGGTACATCGCGGCCAGCTCACGGGCAATGCCGTAGTGACCCCACAGGTCCGGCCGGTGCGTGATGGACTTGTTGTCCACCTCAATCACCCAGTCGTCGAACGCCTCGGCGGCCAGCTCCTCGCCCGGCTCCGCGTACGGCGGCAGAACGATCGCCGTCTGAACGGCCATTTCGATCCCGATGGCCTCGCCCGGCAGAATCATGCCCACGCTGGCGTGGCCCTC
>CAZBFW010000893.1:0-1929 GCA_964491135.1 uncultured Phycisphaeraceae bacterium
CATCAAGGCGCCCGGGCGGTTGCCATAGCCGACGTTCCCGATGAACGTGCAGTCGCTCACGAATGCGTCGGACAGGTAGATATTCAGGCCGCCTATGCCGTTGGCCATCTGAGCGGAGGCGATCCCCCAGTTGTACCGGATGGTGCAGTGGGTAATCGTCGGGGCCCCGCCGTTCCAGGCGGCCACCCCGCCTCCGCCGCTGCCCGCGTTGCACTCGATGATGCAGTGGCGGATGGCAGGGCTGGAATCCTGGCACAACAGCCCGCCGCCCACGTGGTTTGGAGTCGTACCGTCTGCGTACCCGTTCTTGACCGTCACGCCGTCCAGAATGGATCCCGGCGCGCCGGGACCGGGACCGGCCGTCACGACATGGTACGCGTTGCTCGTCTTGTTGTCCGGGCAGCAGTTCTGCGTGTAGCCCATGAGGGCGCCGCCGCCGTCCGGCAGGCCGAAGGATTCGCCGCCCAGGCCGTTCGAGTCGGCGGCGTCTTCGGCTGCTTGATCGTCAGCCTGATCTTGTGCCCAGGGGCCGAGCCCGTTGGAGCCGGTGTCCTCCGGCAGGCCGTTGGTGCCCGCGGTCTGACCGAGGGCCGATAGCGCGAGCGGATCGACGCCCGGAGTGAAGCTGGCCAAGTGGAACTCGGGGGCCAGGGCGCGGGTGAACCCAAGGGAGACCGGGGGGAAGACCGGCTGGAAAGCCGGTCCCACAAGGAAAGCGGGTACCGCAGATATCAGGGCCGGGGGGGCGGGGGCCGAAGAGTTGGTCGGGCGGAAAACCGGTGGGCCGGCACGGTGCGGGGATTCTGCGGAGGGGCATATTCCGTTCTGCCGGTCCTGGACGATGATAGGAGCATGGAGGGCGGGCCGCTTCGACCGCGACCTCCCTTGAGACGCAGAAAGAGGTCAGCCGTCCGCCTGGCGGCCGGCGGGAGAGCGCAGCATGATTCGGAACACCTTGGCTTGTTTGGCGGTCGCCGCGATCAGCGTGACGCTGATCTTCGGCACAGGGTGCGGTGCGTCGGTCGGCGGAGGCACGGGTGGGAACGTCATCGTCATCGATCCCAACGGGGACGCCACCTGTTCGGACGAGTACAGCACGGCTGAACTGGCTGCCCAGGCCGTCGCACTGGGCAACACGGAACGGGCTGCGGCCGGTGCTGGCCCGCTGGCGGTCGACCCGGTCTTGCAGGCCGTTGCACAGGCCTACGCCGAGATCCAGGCTGCTCAGGGTTTCATCGGGCACACGGATCTCAACGGTGACACGGTGGACGGGCGTCTCAACAACGCCGGCTATGCGTGGACCGCGGTCGGCGAGAACCTCGCGTACGGACCGTGCACGGCCGAGGACGTCGTCCAGGGCTGGATGAACAGCGAGGGCCACCGCACGAACCTGTTGCGTTCGGTCTTCACACACACCGGCCTGGGCGTTTACCGGGGCGGCGAGTACCGGATGTACTGGGTGCAGGTCTTCGCCACGCCGCAATAGGCCGCACGACGCGGCGTGCGAGACCGACGGACGCGCGAGGCGGTCGAGCAGGAACCGGAACGGGGCTATTCAATCGCCGACCACTCTTGACAACGGCGCGGGATTTCGATACACGCGTGATGCTTGCAGGGAGGGAATCGGCGGGCGCGGCGAAAGAGAGAGAACCTGTCTCGCGGTCGTACGGCTTCTTCAGCACTTCCGGCAAGTGGTTTGTGGACTTGGTTATCGCAGATGTGAGGACGGCATGTCTGTCCGTCCGGGACGACTCTGTGCGTTGCGATCGTTCGTGCCGCACGGAGTTCACGTAATCGTGTCCATACAAAAGGGAGGAGAAGACAGATGTCCACGACGCAGAACCAGGTGCGACGAGCATCGCAACGCCTCAGCCGGCCGGTGCGCCAGATCGGAAGAGCGTCGTGTAGGGAAAGAGTGTAGGATAGGGT
>CAZBFW010000894.1:0-1929 GCA_964491135.1 uncultured Phycisphaeraceae bacterium
GCAGATCTGCATGATCACCGAAGCCGCCAATACCACGTATGCTCGTTTGTTCATCGGAAGAGGCTGTAGGCTTTAGACTGTAGGCTGTAGGTACGTCATTCGTCGCTCGTATTGCGGAGGGAGCGGATCAGGGCCCCGAGGACTTTGCAGGTGGATTCGGACGCTACGGCCATCCGTTCGTTTGCCGGCTCGTCCAGATACCCCAATCGGTGGGCCAAGGAAACCTGATACTCCAGTTCGCGCGGAGAGCCATATGCCATGTCGAGGAAGTGAACATAATCGGCCTGGGTTGGTCGCGCGCAACCTTCCACGATGTTGGATGCTGTCGACAACGCCGCCCGTCGCATCTGCGCCACAAGCGTGAACCGTTCCTCGCTCGGAAACGCCCGCGTCTCCTTGTATGTGAGAAGCGCCAGTTCATCCGCCAGCGCAAACGCCTTGAGTTTCGTATGATCCCGCACGCCCTTCCTCCGTCCGATCCACGACCCCGCCCTTACGCCCCCCCACAGCCCACAGTCCACAGCCTACAGCCTCTTCCCACAGCCTACAGTCTACAGCCTACAGCCCATTCCTGCAGCCTACGGCCGCCCATCGTAAGCACGCCGACCGACTGCGCGAATTGGACGTCACCTCGGCCGGGCCTGGCGTGATCGCGTGCTCGCATACCGTCTCGTACAGGCCCGCCTGGCGACCGCTCTCCAGGGCGGCGGCCACGCGATCGTCCTCTCCGCTGTGGAAAGAGATCACTCCAAACCGGCCGCCCGGGCGCAGGCAATACGGCACCTGGCGAAGAAGCTGTTCCAGCCCGCTGAGTTCGTCATTCACCAGGATGCGAAGGGCCTGGAACGTTCGCGCGGCGGGGTGCAGATCGCCCGGGCGGCGCTCCGGCCGCTGGCGCCACTGGCGCATCGAGATCCCCTTGGCTTCGAAGACCAGCCGCATCAGCTCGCGGGTCCGCGTGATGGGCTGTCGGCCTCGCCGATCCACGATCAGCCGAGCGATGGCGTCCGCGGCCGGTTCATCCGCCAGCGTTCGCAGGGCGGCGGCCAGCGTTTGCGCATCCAGCGAGGCCAGCAGGTCCGCGGCCGTGTGCGGGCGCCGCACGTCCATCCGCATGTCCAACGGGCCGTCATGCTTGAAGCTGAAGCCGCGGGCCGGGTCGTCGATCTGCATGCTGGAGACGCCCAGATCGGCAAAAACAACGTCAAACCCGCTGATTCCCTCCTCGCCGAGCACCCGGCCAATGCTTCCGAAATGCCGGTGGTACAGCCGGACGGTCGGGGGCGGCTGTCCGCGGCTCGGGACGTCGCCGGGCAGAACCAGAGCCACCGGCTCGCCCAGCGAATCCGCCAGCCGCTGCCCGGTCCGGGCAAGCTGCTCGCCGTCCAGGTCCAGCCCGATCAGCCGGCCGCCGGGCGCGATGTGGCGCAGAAACGCTTCTGCGTGCCCGCCGTAGCCGACGGTGCAATCGACCACCACGTCCCCCGGCCGCAGTGCCAGTGCCGTCATCACCTCGTCCAGCAACACCGGCACGTGCGTGCCCGCCGGCGTGCGACCCTGGGCCCGCACGTGGTCGTGCATGTCCGGATGCTTGTCGGGCTCCAGCTCCTTGTACCGGTGCTCGAACCGCCTGGGGTGCGTGCCCGGGTAGCGCGGCCTGCGCCGCCGGCCGGGCGAGGGGCTTGGCTCGGAATGCTCATCGGGAGTCATTGCGGGGATTGTACCGCGCGCGGCGTCAATGGCGATCGCCGGTTATCGCGCACTCACGCGTTTTCCGGGTCAATAGGTCGCCACGATGGTCTGTTCGCCGTCCAGCGTGCCGGGCAATTCGATCCACTCTTTTTGCGGATCGAAGCCGGTCCACGGCTGGCCGTTCACAGTGAGATCGGAAGAGCGTCGTGTAGGGAAAGAGTGTAGGATAGGGTGTAG